>NZ_JBFUMG010000270.1:0-5928 GCF_054049495.1 Phyllobacterium sp. P5_D12
GGCTACAGCCATACCGTTGGGTCAAGTCGGCTAAACGAAGCCAAGTAATATTAGGGGAGATGTTTTTTCCGGGCATGACGAATCCTTGAAGTTGGACCCGCACGTCATGCGCAGATGAAACTACCTAACACCGGAGCTTGCCGTTGCAAAGCTATTATTTCTATCCCACCGGTTTTTTTTCACTGTCCGCAGAATGCAGCCCAGTCGTCCATCATCTGCACGCGTTTATCGAAGAGGTCACCACGCCGGTAGGCAGCTTCGACCTTGTTGCCTATGGTATGTGCCAAAGCCATCTCAGCGACATCGTTCGGATAGGCGGTCCGTTCTGAGCACCAGTCGCGGAATGTCGAACGGAAACCGTGCGGTACGGCAGCAACTTTCATGCGCCGCAGCACCGCCGATATTGTCATGTCCGAGATCTTGYCGCCCCTTGTGGCGGAGAAGACAAAACTGACGTTCTGAAACCGGGGCACGTTCTCAAGCAAGCTGATTGCAGCCTTCGAAAGCGGGACGCGATGTTCCTTGCCTGCTTTCATTCGTTCTGCCGGAATTGTCCAAAGCTTCCCGTCCACATCGATTTCCTCCCAGGTTGCACCTCTGACTTCGCCTGACCGCGTGGCCGTCAGGATGGAGAACTCCAGCGCCAGGGACCCCATTCCTTCCGTCGCCCTCAGCGCCTTCATGAAAACGGGCACATCATCGATACGCAAAGCCTTGTGATGAACAACTTTGCTGACCTTGCCAGGCTTTGGCATCAGAGCATCCAGATTTCCCTTCCAGCGCGCCGGGTTTTCACCCTTACGATGGCCCGAGACTGTTGCCCAGGCCAGAACGTTTTCAATGCGCCCACGCAAACGGGTCGCCGTCTCGGTCTTGGTCGACCAGATCGGATCCAGAACCTTGTAGATGTGATCGACGCCAATTTCATTAACGCGCATTTGACCAATGATGGGATTGGCATAGGTCACCAGCGTTGCAAGCACTTGGTCGGCATGCTTGTCGTTGCGGTATTCCTGTTTTTTCGATTTGTGCCAGCGTGTCGCTGCCTCCTCAAACGTGATCACCGAACTTGCTGCGTTCAGCGCGAGCCTAAGCGACCGCCGCTCTTCAACAGGATCGATGCCTCTGCGGACCTTGTCATGTGCTTCACGTGCTCTTTCACGTGCCTGAGCCAGCGTCACATCCGGGTAGCCGCCAAGACCGATGTGACGGCGCTTGCCACCTATCTGAACGCGCAGCAGCCACGACCGGGCGCCCGTCTCTTTTACCTGGAGTTGCAAACCGTTCACGCCGCCGACAAAATGGATGCCGGGCTCAACGAGTCGTTTGATATGAAGTGGACCAAGTTCTAATGCTTTGCGAGGCATATGCCCTCCAGATAGGCCCACCAATAGACCTACCTAAAACTATGCAACACCATGACACAGTATGCAATGGCAAACGACATCATCGGTACAATAATATAATAAAAACAAGCGCATATGCTAGGGCGTGCGATGCAATGATACTGCTAGGTGGCGGCCTTCCTCTCCGCCATACATCTATATTCATGGTTCCAGAAATCGACCGTATCACCCACGCTGTCGATCGCCCGGTAGAGATACATCCACTGGCCTCTGAGCTTGATGTCTCGTCCATATGCCACTTGCTGCCAACAGCGCTGGTCGAAATGACGGCCTATGAACATCATGCATTCGGTCGAGCCAACGCTGTGTTCAGCGTTTTTCAATTTAATGGTGCGGAGTGCGCGGCCTTGTTTAATCGGCGTTTCGCTCGAAAAACGTCCCACTGTTGATCGACCAGTACGCCAATAAGGATCACCCCTCCCATAACCGCAAAATTGAGCGACGATGGAATGCCGAGGAGATTGACCAGATTCTGCAATTCTTGCAGCAGGATAGTACCGAGGATCACCCCGACGATTGACCCTTCACCACCGCGCAGCGAAAAGCCACCGAGGACGGCGGCCGCGATCGCATACAGTTCATAAAAATTGCCGTGGCTGGCGGGGGAAATCGAGCGGGTATACATTGCAAAATAGATAGCCGAAAGTGCCGTCAATACACCGCAAATGACATAGGCAGCCATCACCATTCTACCTGTCCTGATCCCGGAATATCTTGCCGCTTCCTCATTTTTGCCGATGGCATAAAGATAGCGCCCGAAAACTGACCGGTGCAATACCACCCACGTCACGCCCATAATAATGAGAACGGCTATAAAGCTGTTGGGAATGCCATAGGTGCGGCCGGCCGTAAGGAATTCAAGAGTGGGAAAGTTCTGGCCGAAAGCAAAGCCGGCGGTCCCGTCGGCAGTATAGAACCGGGCGATCCCGCGGTAAATCAACAAGCCACACAGCGTCACCACGAATGGCTGGAGCTTCAGCCGCGTGATCAGCCAGCCATGGGCCAAACCAATGATCCCACCGAGAACCAGGATGAGCATGAAAGCCAATGGCCACGGCATGCCGTGATTTGCAATCAAATCGATGAACAGAACACCGAGTAGCGCGATTAACGAACCCACCGAGAGTTCGATGCCTCCGGTTATGATAACGAACGCTTGTCCTATCGACAGGATACCAAAGAGACCGATGAGATTCGACGTATTGGCGAGATTGATGGGCAGCAAGAAACGAGGATTGATTGTTGCGACAACAGCTCCCACGACGACTATGAGGATCAACAAGCCAATATCTTTTTTATTCATCGTGATCTCCAACCCTTATGGATGCTATCGTGCCGACTTGCCCACCGCCAGCAAAAGCACGTTCTCCTGATCAAGTTGATCCTTGGCCAGAATACCGGAAATCTGGCCTTCATGCATAACTGCGACGCGGTCGGAAACACCGATGACTTCCTCCATGTCGCTCGAAATCATGAGGACCGCGACACCCGTGTCGGCGAGCGCCTGCATCAGTCTGTAGATTTCAGCCTTGGCTCCAATATCGATCCCGCGAGTCGGCTCGTCGAAAATCATGATCCTCGGTTTCATCGCCAGCCATTTTGCCAGAACGACTTTTTGCTGGTTGCCGCCCGACAAGGTGCCGACACGCGTTTTTACCGATGGAGCCTTGATGCCAAGGTTGCTTCGCTGTGCTTCCGCCGTCGTATTTTCACTGGCGGCTGAAATTATCAAATTGGCCGAATGCGCCGAAAGATTAGGTAACGAAATATTCTGTGCAATAGCGAAATCAAGGAGTATGCCAGCCAGCTTTCGATCCTCGGGGACGAGAAAGATGCCAGTAGCCACCGCATCAGCGGACGAAGAAAGCAGGACATGCTTGCCATCCAGATAAAGCTCTCCGCCAAGGCTCCTGTCTATGCCGAAGACAACGCGGGCGAATTCAGTCCTGCCCGAACCTACAAGTCCTGCTAGCCCGAGGATTTCGCCATGCAGCACGTCCAAATCGACGGTCCGATGAGGATAAGCAGTTGTGCGAATGCCCTTGGCGGACAGCGCGACTGCACCAGCCTCGCGCTCCGAGGTATTTGTACGGGCTTTCAAAGCACGGCCTATCATGAGCTTGACCATCTGGTCGTGATTGATGGCGTCGCTTGCAAGTGTGCCCGCCAGCATTCCATCTCGAAGGACGATAACTCGATCGGCGACGCTCTCGACCTCGTGGAGCCGGTGCGAAATAAAAATAACGCTAATACCTTCTGCCTTCAGACCTTTGATCACACCGAGCAACTTCTCAGTTTCAGCCAAGGGAAGACTTGAGGTGGGTTCGTCCAGGATAACAAGCCTTGCCTTGATCGAAAGAGCTTTGGCAATCTCGACCATCTGCTGCTGGGCTAGCGACAATTCCGATACGGGGGTGTCGGCCGTAAAATTAGCGCCGACCCGTTTGAGGAGTGGTAAAACCATCTCGCGCAATTTAGGGCGATCGACCAGCTTCAGAGGGCCGCCGCGCAAGGGCTCTCTGCCAAGGAAGATATTGGCGGCAACGTCAAGATTTTCAAACAGGTTCAGTTCCTGATGTACGAAGGCAATTCCGGACTGGAGGCTATTTTCGACAGTAAGACGGTCATGATCGACGCCGTCGATCCTGATAAGACCGCGGTCCGGGGCCGCCACACCGCCCAGAATTTTCATCAGCGTTGATTTGCCAGCGCCATTTTCGCCGACAAGGCCGATTACCTCGCCAGGTCTGATCTCAATGGAAAAGCCATCCAATGCCACAACACCGGGATAGGTCTTTCGCACGTCATGCAGGCTGAGGAAGGCGGCCTGATGACGTGCGTCAGAAGAAGTATCGATTGTGCCCGGCATTGATTCGACGCGATTAACGTCACCTGTTGCGGTAAAACCATTGCCAGTCATCGCGTCAAGCTCTTGTTCGAAAACAGCCTAGTTGCCAGCCATCTTTTTCAGATTGGCAGCGTACGCATCGACATCGTCCTTGCCGACAATCACAGTCTTGATAATCAGCAATTTGTTGTCCGGAATGCTCGACTTGTCACCCTTAAGGTAAGCGGCCATCATTTTCATGCCCTGATAGGCCCATTCGAACGGCTGCTGCACAACAGTAGCGGCGACAGTGCCTTCCTTGACGCCACCCAACGTAATCGGATCGTCGTCAAATCCAACGACGGTGATCTGCCCCAACTTGCCTGCATCGCGGAGAGCCTCGTAAATGCGAGGTGTATTATAAGAGTAAAAGCCAACCATGCAGGTAACATCCGGGCTAGCCACCAGAGCGTCTTCGACGTTCTTCTTCGCACGCGTCTGGTCAATATCGTCTCCGCGAACATCGACTAGTTCGATTTTGGTACCTGCGAGACCATCCTTCATGCCCTGGATGCGTTCCTTGGCATTGTCAGCGCCGAGCAGGCCGACAAATCCGAGACACTTGCCCCCGTTGGGCATGGCTTTTTTCGCGATTTCTGCAGCCTGTTTGCCTGCATCGACGTTGGACGAACCGATATAGGCGACGCGATTAGTCTGAGGAGCATCGCTATCCGTGGTGAAGAGGGCAGTCTCGGACGCGATCTTGTTGAGACCATCGGTGGACGTCTTCGGATCTACGGCCGACACCATGATGCCTTTGACGCCGGCTGTGACGAGATCATCCATCAGACGCTGCTGGATGGCTACCGAGGACTGCTCGGGATACTTGAGCTCCAAGTTGTAGTCGGGCAATTCGGCCTGCGCCTTCTTGACGCCCGCCTCGGCAGCTTTCCAGAAATCGGAGGCCCCATTCACCACGAAAGCCAGCGTTGGCTTGTCGGCGGCATAGGCCATAGTTGGCATTGACGCGCTAAACATCAACGCAGCGCAAAGTGCGCCAATAGATATTGCGGATTTCATGTCTAACCTCCCATTTGGCTCAACGCAGTCGTTGATCCGAGTTTCAATCGGTGATCGAAGCCGGGCCACCTCCTATGGTTACCGGCAACGGGTGAAAGGCGTTCCACCATTCAGCCTGGAGACTTTAATGAGCCGATTCTCAATAGTAAATAGAATTATCATATAGTATTATCATTGCATCCCATTCGAATGGCGAAGGCACTACTCTTGGAAAACCGCCAAATCTCAGCCTGAAAGCCAAATGAAAATCCGCTCATTCGGAGCGGACCACGCATTTCAGGCAATGCGAAAGCACATGCGAAATCTCAATGGCGAGAATGCGCTCTGGACGCTTACCATTGACGACCATCGCTTTGCGCAGCTCGGCATCACGCACAATGATCGCCTATCGATATACAAACTGCCGGACTGCTATGCTGCCAGCTCTGTTTCGCGATCGAAAAGATGCAGATTATCCAAGGAGATATGCAAGCGGACCTRGTCATCTCTGCGAGTTTCGGGCCTGCCACTGTGGGCGAGAACAACTGGCTGCGATGCGACCTCCAAAACCACGAAGGTCATGCTTCCCGTCGACTCAATGCCGGTGACGGTCGCATCAATGGCCATGTCGTTCAC
>NZ_JBFUMG010000271.1:0-5914 GCF_054049495.1 Phyllobacterium sp. P5_D12
GTCCATACCATCGCATTCCGTGCGATGGTATGGTCTCTATTGTCTAAAAGAGCTTGCCGCCGTTCGGCACGGGTTTGCTGATTGCGGCAAGGACGACGGCACCTTCTTCATCCGGAAAACCCAGCGTCAACACTTCGGACATGAACGGCCCGATTTGGCGCGGCGGGAAATTGACCACCGCAATGACCTGTCGGCCCTTGAGCTCTTCCAGCGTGTAGTGCTTGGTGATTTGAGCTGATGATTTCTTGATCCCGATCTCGGGACCAAAATCGATCTTCAGCTTGAATGCAGGCTTGCGTGCTTCGGGAAAGGTTTCGGCTTCAACGATTGTACCGATGCGGATATCCACTTTCTCGAAATCATCAAAGGTAATTGTAGCCACGCTGCTGATCCTGAATGATTGTCTCAGGCCGAGCCTACTGTCTCGAACAGGATGCTGTCGAGCGATTCCCGTGCCGTCGAACCAGACCAGACAACGAACTGGAATGCCTGGAAATAGGTTTCGCAGGCATCGAGCGCGCTGGAAAGCAGTACTTCGACCTGTTTGCTCGTGGGCTCGGCACCACCAGACAACAGGAGTGACTGACGATACATAACCGCGCCCTCCTGCCGCCAGAGATCAAAATGTCCCATGAGAAGCTGTTCGTTGATCAACGACAGCAAACGCATCACTTCATTGACCCGCGGCTCGCTGATCGCAATGTCGAAGGCGCAGGCCAAATGGAGCGCCTCGAAATCTTCCATCCACGAGRAGGAAATCTGATAATCGGTCCAGCTTCCCTCTACCGTTATGGCAATCTCGTCCTCTCCAGTGCGCTCGAATGCCCACTCATTGGCATGGGCCACATGCTCGATCACATCAACTGGATGTAAATCGCGCGCAATCTCTATTTCCAGAAGGCTCATTGCCATTACCTGCTAAATCGAATCTCGTATGAAGCTGCGGGGACACAGCGAACCAACCCAAAGGACACCAAACGCTTAGACCCAATGAACAGGCAGAACGCGCCAGCCGGGCCGCGGCAACAAACCTTGATAACCGCTACATGATCGCCGAAACGAATCATGCTGTAATTTCAGTGTATTGATGCTGAGTCCGAGCGCCAGTCCCCTTTTGGTCGAATGGTGGGAATGGATGTGGACAGAAGTTCGGAAAAAGATTCACGAGCTGCCTTTAACTGACTCTAAGACAACGATTTTCGGCGATTTCCACCTGTTGATAAATACTTAAGATTTATTTTGGGGATAGGCACAAGGAGCATCGAAATATCGGATAAAGGGCAACCTGATCCCAACGTCTTTCCGCCGGCAAGCATCGAGCCTGTCGTCAAGCGTTCGTCATATCTCCGATATCCACATCATCTAGATTGCCTATACCGTGTAACGCAACAGGAGGTGGCGATGACAAGCGAGCCAAATACGAAGGTAACCGCAACTCAGAAAAATGATGATGGTCGGTGGTACTATGTGATTACCATCGATCAAGAAGAGGGAAACAAAGTGGGGCCCTACGACACCCAGGAAGCCGCGATCGCTGCAGGCGAGCAAAAATTGGCGGAAAGCGGTAACGCCTAAAGCACTGGATTGAAACTAGACCCGCAATTGCCGCTTGGATACCGAACAAGCTTCGTGCTTGTTCGGTATCAGCCCTTCTTCGTGCGACCTGAAGCCGCTGGTTTTTCAGGAGTATCGCTCGACGCTTTACCCTTCTGGCCTACAAGCGCCTCCAGCGCCTCGATGCGCGCAAGCAGTGCAGTGTTTTCCGCCCTCGCCCGGATAGCCATTTCGCGCACAGCTTCAAAGTCTTCGCGCTGAACGACATCCATCGTGTTGAGCAAACGTTCGGCTTGACCGCGAAATGCGGTCTCGACTTCGCGCCGCACACCCTGAGCAGCACCCGCTGCATCGGTCACGAGCTTTGCCAGTTCATCAAGAACGCGGTTTGATCCATTGGTCATCGGCGGACACCTTTCTCGTTTCCCAATCAAATAATCGCCGCGCCAGGCGATTGCAAGCAAGTTGGCATTGGATCGGCAACGCACAAATGTTACCGGAGGAGCAACTTGACGCTGTTCTTGCCCTCGCGCATGGTCCCGCCAAATTGAATCGCGACTATGGAGTGCCTTGTGAGCGAAATACTTCTACCGACGTTTGCCGCGATCGCATTTCCCAATATCGATCCCGTAATATTCAACCTGGGTCCGCTATCGGTACATTGGTATGGCCTCGGTTACGTGGCGGGCATCCTATTTGCCTGGTGGTACGCTAAGAAGCTCATCAGCAAGCCTCGGCTTTGGGCAAACAATACACCACCGATGAAGCCTGCGGACCTGGACGATTTCGTCCTGTGGGCAGCGCTCGGTGTCGTTCTCGGCGGGCGCATCGGCTATATATTGTTCTATGATTTTGCCCGTTATATCGCCCATCCGCTCGACATGTTCAAAGTCTGGGAAGGCGGCATGTCGTTCCATGGTGGCATGCTCGGCACTATTCTCGCCATGGTGCTCTTTGCMCGCTCACGCCGGATCAACGTCTACAGCATGCTCGACACTATTGCCGCAGGTGTGCCTGTTGGTCTCGGCCTTGTACGCGTTGCCAATTTCATCAACAGCGAATTATGGGGTCGCCCGACAGACGTACCATGGGGCATGATCTTTCCGACAGGCGGCCCGTTCGTGCGCCATCCGAGCCAGCTGTATGAGGCAGGTCTCGAGGGAATCGTATTGTTCACAGTTTTAGCTCTATTGATCTTCTATGGCCGTAAACTGAAAAGTCCGCGATTTATCGGAGGAACATTCGTTACCCTCTACGGACTATCGCGCATTTTCGTCGAGTTTTTCCGGGAGCCGGATGCGCAACTTGGTTACCTCTACGGCGGCTGGCTAACGATGGGGATGGTGCTTTCCGTTCCCATGGTTCTCGTCGGACTGGCATTCATCTTGTCTGCCCGCAACCCTGAGGTAGCAACCGGACGATGAATCTCGGGCAACGCATCATCAGGCAAATCGAGGCCAATGGCCCGATTAGCGTTGCTGACTACATGGCCATGTGTCTGTTCGATCGAGACGGGGGGTACTACACAACGCGCGAACCATTCGGCAAAGATGGCGATTTCACTACGGCGCCCGAGATTAGCCAGATGTTCGGCGAACTCGTCGGGGTCTGGTGTGTCAACACTTGGCAAGCGCTTGGGTCGCCCGACGATTTTGTTCTCTGCGAATTTGGGCCTGGACGCGGCACGCTTATGAAAGATCTCATCCGCACGGCCGACAAGATCGCACCGGGTTTTATCGCTGCTGCTAAAATCCATATGGTGGAAATCAGCGATCGTTTGACGCAAATTCAGCAAAAGTCGCTAGGAAAACACAGTGGTGCCATCGTCTGGAAAAAGAACTTTGGTGATATAGCATCGGGTCCGCTGATTACCGTCGCCAATGAGCTTTTCGATGCCATCCCCTCACGTCAATATGTGAAGACGAAAGGGCGTTTTGTCGAACGCGTGCTTGCGCTCGATGCAGAGCAAAACCTTGTCTTTGCTGCCGGTTCCGGCTCGATTGAGGCAGCGCTGCTTCCGCCGGGCAATGACATCGCTCCGGAGGGGAGTATTTTCGAGATTGCTCCGGCCCGCAATGCCCTCATGCAGGAAATTGCAGCGCGTATTCATCATGAACGAGGCGCAGCGCTGTTGTTCGACTACGGACATTTGCAACCGGGCTTTGGCGATACGTTGCAAGCGCTGAGCCACCATAACTCTGTCGATGTCCTGCATATTCCCGGCGCAGCCGACCTCACCACCCATGTGGATTTTCGTGCTCTCGCGCTGGCCGCCCGCAGTGAAGGTTGTAAGACCAGTGCGATGACGCAAGGCGATTTTTTGCTGGCCATGGGTTTGCTTGATCGCGCCGGAGCGCTGGGCCAACATAAGTCGGTGGAGGTCCAGGAACAAATTGGGGTAGTCGTTGAACGTTTAGTGAGCCCGGAACAGATGGGAACATTGTTCAAGGTGCTGTGTGTAAGCGATCCCGCAACACATGTTTTCCCATTCGAAGCGAAATAAATTCTGGCAATTGACTTCAATCGATTGCTCAACCACCATCCGCTCCCTTGAAAGGCATTCGGTATGATAACTTCAGACAAACCAGCACCGCTATGTTCCTCCTTGCTGGGATCCCCTGAAAAAGACCGAATCGCTCATGGTTTCTTTACTCGCAAAGGCGGCGTGTCGGACGGCATCTATCGCGGCCTGAATGTAGGCAGCGGTTCAAATGACGATCAGGATCGCGTCAAGGAGAATCGCAGGCGCGTGGCTGAATCGCTCGGCGCTCCCCTATCACAGCTTGTCACCGTCCATCAGGTTCATTCATCCGATGTCATCACCGTTGCGACGCCGCTAAATGGGGACAGACCCAAGGCCGACGCCATTGTGACCGCCACACCCGGCATCGTCATTGGTGCCCTTTCTGCTGATTGCGGTCCTATCCTTTTCGCTGACACCGAGGCGAAAGTGGTGGGCGCAGCGCATGCCGGGTGGCGCGGAGCCATCGACGGCATTCTCGAAAACACTGTTGACGCGATGATTGCCCTGGGTGCACGTCGCGACCGGATCCAGGCTGTTCTCGGCCCAACGATCGGCCCCGACAATTACGAAGTGGGAGGAGAGTTCTATGACCAGTTCGTCGGAACTGATCCTTCCTATCGTGCGTTTTTCCGCGACTCGGCCAATATCGGTCACAAGATGTTTGACCTATGGGCCTTTATCATAACGCGGCTTGAACGTGCCGGGGTAGAAGCCTCCGGGCTTCAACAGTGCACCTACGCGGATGAGGAGCAGTTTTTCTCCTACCGCCGGACGACCCACCGCAAGGAAGCTGACTACGGCCGGCAGATATCAGCGATTACGATCACGGAGTAAGAGTATGGCCCTCCATTTCGAACCGGAAGAATTTGCTGCGCGCCGTGACCGGCTTATGATGGTCATGGCCGAGCAGAAGCTTGATGCGGTCTTGCTGTTTGCCCAAGAAAGCATGTACTGGCTCACCGGCTACGACACCTTTGGCTTCTGTTTCTTCCAATGCCTGGTCGTCAAGGCGGATGGCAGCAACGTGTTGATGACCCGTTCCGCGGATTTGAGACAAGCGCGCCAAACGTCGAACATCGAAAATATCATAGTATGGGCGGACCGCGACAACGCCAATCCCGCAGCCGATTTGCGCGAACTTCTCAACGATCTCGATCTGCTTGGTTGCCGCATTGGAATCGAATACCAGACTCACGGACTCACCGCCGCCAACGGCCGGAAGCTTGACGAACAGCTCACAGCATTCGGGCAACTCGTCGACATTTCAGGCATCGTCGACAAATTGCGTGTGCTAAAGAGCCCTGCCGAAATCGTCTTTAGCCGCAAGGCCGCGGAACTGAGCGACGAAGCGCTCGATGCAGCGCTCAAACTGGTGAAAGCTGGTGCAGATGAGGGCGTGATACTTGCTGCCATGCAATCGGCAATCTTTGCAGGCGGCGGTGATTATCCGGCCAACGAGTTCATCATTGGCTCGGGTGAAGATGCGCTTCTCTGCCGGTACAAGTCCGGGCGACGCAAGCTGACCAAAAATGATCAACTGACTTTGGAATGGGCCGGCGTCTATCGCCACTACCACGCCCCCATGATGCGCACGATATTGACCGGCAAGGCATCGAAACGGCACCAGGAGCTTTATGACGCGGCACACGAAGCGCTCGAAGCTGTAGAAGCTGCGATGACGCCAGATTTCACTTTTGGCGATGTATTCGATGCGCACGCCAAGGTGATGGAGGCGCATGAATTGACCCGCCATCGTCTCAATGCCTGCGGCTATTCGGTTGGTGCCCGCTTCACACCTTCCTGGATGGACATGCCCATGTTTTATTCTGTTAATCC
>NZ_JBFUMG010000272.1:0-5911 GCF_054049495.1 Phyllobacterium sp. P5_D12
CAATTAATTACCGGACTTCTTGAAAAAACACCCAAAAAAGGCATTTGAGTCACGCTTGCGTAACGCTGTGAAACATAATCTCATCCCATGGTCGCAAGTTTAACGCATGAAAACAAAACAAAAAAGCATTCAAGCGTGTGGGAGCAAGCGGGCAGTCAGTGGGGGACCTACGCCGGAATTCTAAATATTATATAAACAGTAAACTCAGAATTTCGGCGTAGCACTGGTTTAGTTGGGGGTTTAGTTACAAAATAAAGTTCAGAAAACGACAGGTGAAAGCCACGCATTGCGCGCCCCCCTCCAGGGCGCGTTTTTCTTTGGTGCCTTGCTCAAAATTTTCCAGGAAGAGTTCTACTCTGCACCGCCGGGCCGTTCGGTGTCATCGTCGCTTTCGGCATCATCGTCGGCGGCAAGCCATTGATCGAGAATTGCGACGGACATCGGACCGAGATTGGGAATCAGCGTCAGGTCAAGCTGTCGCGCCCACGCACGCTCGGGCTCCCAATCAGGCGGCATGTTCCACGGGGTTCCGCCAAACTCGATCCACAGTGCATTCACGATGCGTGAATGCACTGTCTTTGAGGGGCAGAATGTCTGCAGGCGATTTCGCATGAATACCCTTGGCAAATGTTGCGTGAGATTGCTTTTCCTGTTCGTTGGCCTGGGGCAGGGCCGGCGCTATGCTCGGCAACTGCCTTCTGCCTTGGATCTGGATGCGCAACGGAGAAACTCTTTGCCACGCGTGGCCAGGAAAGTTCTGGCCGATGCCGGGAACTGGACGGTGAGCCCGGCAATCGCAGGGATAAAGGACGCCATCTCATGGAGAAGGCGGCCCGTTCCCATTGTGTTTTTTCTCCGCTGTTCGTTCAGCGGTTTTCTTCTATACGGCATAACTCGGGCCCCCCAACGACCCCATTCATTTCTCTATTTGCCTCGGCAGTTCCGAAAAACTCAAGGCATTACTACCAAGAGCGTGGTTATATGCCATATAACCTGCGCTCCCCTTGTCCCACCAAGAAGTACCAATAGTTACAACGCAGTACAAATACGGATATTCGGAAAAAATACTATATTTGTATTTATAACTCTTCTTTGTTTCCTAGTTTTTTTGATTCGCTTTTGACAAATAAGTTATAGTATATTGACTTTTCGTCAATAATTAAAATTGATTAACAGTACTAGCGAAACCATAGTAATAATTATTATAGCTCCAGAAACAGGGGCCGTCGCGTTTGAAGTGAGCGATTAATTTCCCGATATTACTTGTGGCGCTTGTGCGCCTGGCGCGTCAGACCTGGATATTTTTGAGCTTTATGAATGCCCAGATCGATTTATTCACGTCGATGACAGCGTCGATTGTCGCTTGAATTCGCTTCATCTCGGCATCGTCCAGCGCTTCGACTTTTCCGTATTTGAGATTGTCGTCCATGTCGACGATTCGCATCAGTTGGGTCGATGCAATGCTGCCTGTCTCATCAAAAGAATAGATACAATGGTTGTATTTGTTTCGCAGACGCTGCTCGCGCGTCATTCTGCTGGTTATCGTTAGTACGGCACTTTTGGTTTCCGGACTTGTCGAGCGAATTTTTGCCAAACGCTCCAGCAGATCGATACGGGCTCTCGTCGTGTTCAAGGTCAGGAAGATGACGGTTGCAGCTTCCTTGTTGGTGCTAAGCAGGTGGGCAATCAGGTAGATGAACAGGCTTTCGGTGTTCGTCCACGTATAGTTGAGTTTGCCCACCAGCATCAATACGTCATTAATGCGGGACATTTTGACTTATACGGCCCGGGCCATCTCAAGCGAGCCGTCCACGCGACCCATCCCCGTAYCGTACGCTTTAAAAGGGGGCTGGTACGCCTCCTGGTCCATGCTGTTCCGGTATACCGCTGCAGCCTGGGTGCGATTGTGAACCCGAAGCTTGCGAATAAGATTATGCACATGAACCTTGACGGTGTGTTCGGAGAGCGACAGGCGATCCGCAATGATCTTGTTTTGCAGACCTTCCGACAGAAGCTCCAGGATCTGAGTTTCGCGGAGTGTCAGCGTCTTGATCTGCTTGACGACACCGGAACTATTTTTTGCTTGGTTGCCGAAAGCATTGGCGTGACCGCCGGCGTTCTTCTCGATTGAACGTATGATAGCCGAAGGATAATATTCACCACCATTCAGCAGCAGCCAGATTACGGCCAGCCAGATATCGAGTTTGAGACTGAAAGGGAGAAGTCCCTGGACCTGTCGGTTGTCGAACAGGCTGTTCAACTCTTGTAAACCGGCGCTGTTTTCATCGATCATCATTGTGATCGATGCGCTGGGAAAGCGCTTTTTGAAACGAGCAATGCATTCGGCTACATCGGCGACAAAGCCACTGTGAATAAGCACGAGACCAACATCTTCATCAAACTTTTCGAATTCGACGAATTTGCTGGAAAGGTGAACATCGATATCGGGAAATGTTCTTTCCAGGGATTGAACCAGGCCCTGAAATACCACTCCCGATTCGGCATAGATGAATATGCCGCTTTTGAATTTTGAGTCGCCCTCAATCTTCGATGCATAATGAATATGGTCAGGTGTTGTTCCACTCATAATAGTTCCCTACGCCCTTTGATGAGAAGAGTATTTCTCTTCAGGATTTATTTGCGTTTTCGCTTAGTCCAATAAGTTCTTTTATTCATTTGCCTCAACCTGACAGTAAGCCCCCGCTACCCGTGTTGATTAATAGAGGATTAATAAATGCCGCGTGACGCGGTCGTGACATAAGCATGGGATGAATTCTGGGCCGATTCGAACTCTTGAAACCGATTTCGCGTGCAAAGACAGTGGTTGTCCGGGCCTTGGCCTCCCCAATATTAATTATACCGAACTTGTAGTTGCCCCTTCTTTGCGCCCATTTGGAGCGCCGTGCTTAGAAAAAACGACCGTAGACGCTCATAACTTAAGGACTAGGCAGAGGGGCAACTCGCGCATCGGGACGCAGCCAGGGGGTCTAAGCAAAATTGGTAGCTTTCGATTGGAGCCTTCGCGGCATAACGTCCGCTGGCTTGGGTTTTGTAGTAGCAGTTTGGGATAGTCCAAGTATCAACCAGTAAACATAAGTACCGTGTCTCGATATGAAGTATTTTGCCCATCGCAAAATCCTGCATCGACGGCTTTTGTTTGCTTGAATCTGACGGCATATGGAGCCTGCATCGTAACCTCGTTTGAAATGCATAGAGGTTTTGCTCGCTCCGATCAAAAATCGGAGAAATAATCATGAGTGGAAACAAAAACAATCAATACAACTGGCACCCAGGTAACAATGGCGATCCATCGGCATCTGCCGATTCAGATGCTGCTGCATCCGCAGCAGCTGCAGCGCTGGCTCTCCAGTTGCAGGCCCAGGGACAGTTGGAAGCACAAGGTCAAGGACAGGGCCAAGGCCAGAGCCAGGATCAGCATTCGAGTTCAGACAATCTTAATCTGAACGGGAATGGTAACGGCAATCTCAATGGTAACCTTAATGGCAATCTCAATGCCAACGGTAACTTCAACGAGAGTGACAATCACAACTCCAATGCTAACGCCAATGCCAACTCCAACACATCGACTACGGATGTGCATGTATCGGTCGATCTCGGTCTGGACGGCTTTCTGCCCACCGATAACGATTTTGCCGATCTCGACCTTACAGGTAACACCTTCGACAACCTGTTCCTGACAGATTCGGGCAGCATCAATTTCGATCCGGGCAACGACGTTCACTTCGACAACGTCTTCAACAATGCATTTAACGGTGCGGGCACAAACACCGGCTTTGCGTTGAACCAGGTTGTCGATCTCGTCGACAATGATTCTCTCTCCGGTGTAAGCCAAGCCAATTCCGGCAGTGTCAATGCAGGGGCAACTGGCGGCATCGCACATGCCGGCGATGGCATCGGCACGGATGACGGCGGCTGGGGCGGCCTTGAAAGCAGCTTCTTCGGTGGCCATGGTTCCGGCGATTTTGGTGCTGGCGACGATCTGTCTGGGGCAAGCTCCGCAGGTGCAGGTGCAGAACTCGCCTCCTCGGCCTTTACGCAGGAAATCGTTCTCGGTGCCAATCTGCAGCAGAACGCCTTCGATGCAACCGTCATCAACGGCGACTACACACACACCTCCGTCGGCGACAGMGACTCCGTATAAAAATAACAACAAGGCGAAACTGCCAGCTTTGACGATGGTCTGCGCAAAACTTGCGCAGACCAGCATGTCAGAGCAAAGCAGATGATTTGCGGGGGAACTATCAAGATGCTTGGGTTTGGCGATCAGATTTCAGAATCCATCGCACACTTCGTGGGCTATTTTCACACTTCGATCGAAGCAGCGCGAGAGCGCATCGAATATCGCGAATTCAAGGCGGCCCCAGAGGGTGGTCCGCATCTCAACGGCATCTTGACCGTTGAAACGTCGCCGGATCAACATTTCGATCCCGGTTCATACCAGCCTAGTTTGCACTATACGCCAATGCCATGGTCGCCTGTGGGCGAAGTCATGATGCCATGGGTGAGTGTTGATCCGATCGAAGTTGATCCGCACGCCGTCAGGCTGCCGCATCATCACACGCATTTGCATTCTTCCGGATCTGGTTTCAGCATAGCCAGCGAGCCGGGCCCTTATTTTGGCCAAGGTCCATCGGAAACTTCGGTCGTCCTCAAACAGACAAGCCATCTGCAGGACAACGACGTCGTCATCATGGGCACAAAAGTGCCCGTCAATCTCGATTTTGCCGATGATGCGGCGTTCGCGCACCTCTCTGCGAATGCGTTCTCGATCTCCAATGCGTTTACAACAGATCATGTGCCGGGCGTAAGCGACATGGCGCAATTCTTTGCCAATGAAACCGCGAACATTCACGCAGCAGCGGATGGTCCACTGGCCTCGACCGCAGGCGTCACTGTCATTGCCGCACCCACGCTAGATGGCCTCTACGTCAACGGCGTTGAGACGACAACAGCTCCGATTTTCGACGACTACATTCCGAACCTGTTGAAGCCTGGTGAAGCCGCCAATTCTCCAGGAACAATCACCACCACTGAGCCCACAGTAATCAGCAGCGAGGATGTTGTCGGGTCAGTAACCGTTCATGCGGGCGGCAACCTCATGGTGAATGAGGTCGTCCTGAACAGCGTGAATTCGGTTGGCGCGCATTTTGCAGTTGGAGGCAACTACTATCACATCGATGCGATCGTTCAGACGAACGCCTACAGCGATACTGATACGTTCGAAAATGGCTTCGCAGGACAACAATCCCTATGCCAGCCATCGACAAATGCCATGAACATCGCGAGTTTCGCCCATCATTTAGATAGTGCGCAACCAGCCGACGCACCCAGTGAAGCATCGGTGTTTCCACAAAACTGGCAGATCACTGTCGTTAATGGCGATCTGATCCAGATGAACTGGATCTCCCAGTACAATTTCATGTCGGACAATGACACGCATGTCCTGACCTCCAGCGGTGTCTACACGTCTATCGTCACGGGTGGAAATATGCAGGTGAATTCGGCATCTTTTGCCGAGCTTTGCAAGTCCTATGATCTGGTTATGATCGGCGGCCATCTCTACGATGGCAACTTCATTTTCCAGACGAACATCCTGTTTGACAACGACAAGTTCACCACCGGCGGCGGCGCCGGCGAATATAATGGGGCTTTGTCCTCGAGCGATAACCTGTTGTGGAACTCGGCCAGCATCGAAAGTGGCGATACCACCAACTGGGCTACCTGTCTTCCGTCGCATTATCTCGAGGCCATGAACGGGCTCGCCAATGGCCACTACAACATGCCGGACGGATTTCACGGGGATCAGATCCTGGAGGGAATCGAAGGTCTGCGTGTCCTCTATATCTCCGGCAATGTCTACGATCTCAATTACGTCCAGCAGGTGAATGTC
>NZ_JBFUMG010000273.1:0-5906 GCF_054049495.1 Phyllobacterium sp. P5_D12
GCTTTCTTGCGGATGATCGTCTTCAGCGCATCTATATCAGGCGAAGGTTGCGGCTCGGCTAGACGCGATTGGCCGGGTACAGAGTTGAACCTTGTATTCATATCGAATGCACTTGCCATTGCACCGGCCCAGAAACCCCATATCTGGCTGGCGACACCAAAGCCAAGCGCAGAAGCCGCTGCCGCTGCTCCAAGCTGTGGTGTCAGCAAATTCGCGGCGGGCAGCACATGCTTTGGCACTAGTGCCGCCCAATCGGCGCTGGAGTTCTTGGTTGTTCCGGTATCTGACATCGTCCTTCACCTATTCCGCAGCGACAAGCACTGGGCTCGCGGCAGCGTTGCGTGAAAATTCATCGATTCGGCGTTCGATCTCCGGACGGAAATTGCGGATGAGACCCTGGATGGGCCATGCAGCAGCATCACCAAGAGCGCAGATCGTGTGACCTTCGATCTGCTTGGTAACGTCAAGCAGCATGTCGATTTCACGTTTCTGAGCGTTGCCCGTAACCATGCGTTCCATCACGCGCCACATCCAGCCAGTTCCTTCACGGCATGGCGTGCACTGGCCACAGCTCTCATGCTTGAAGAAGTAGGACAGGCGCGCAATCGCGCGGACAATATCGGTCGATTTATCCATGACGATGACAGCGGCTGTGCCGAACGACGATTTGACGTTGCGCAGTCCGTCGAAGTCCATCGGGCAGTCTATGATGTCTGCCGCCGTTACCACGGGGCAGGATGCACCGCCCGGAATAACGGCCAGCAGATTGTCCCAGCCGCCGCGAATGCCGCCTGCATGCTTCTCGATCAGCTCACGGAAGGGAATGCCCATGGCTTCTTCGACTGTGCAGGGATTGTTGACGTGTCCGGACACCATGAACAGCTTGGTGCCGACATTGTTCGGACGACCAATGCTGGAGAACCATGCCGCACCGCGACGCAGGATCGTCGGAGCCACTGCAATGGACTCGACATTGTTTACTGTGGTCGGGCAACCATAAAGACCCATATTGGCCGGGAAAGGCGGCTTCAGGCGCGGCTGACCCTTCTTGCCTTCAAGGCTTTCGAGCAGCGCAGTTTCTTCGCCGCAAATATAAGCGCCAGCGCCATGATGTACGAAAATATCGTAGTCCCAGCCATTCTTGTTGTTTTTACCGATAAGACCCGCATCGTAGCATTCGTCGATAGCAATCTGCAGAGCTTCACGCTCGCGAATATACTCGCCGCGCACGTAAATGTAGCAGGTATGGGCAGCCATGGCGAAACCGGCAATCAGGCAGCCTTCGATCAATGTATGCGGGTCGTGCCGCATGATATCGCGGTCCTTGCAGGTGCCTGGCTCGGATTCGTCGGCATTGATGACGAGGTAGTGCGGGCGACCGTCGCTTTCCTTTGGCATGAACGACCATTTCAGACCGGTCGGAAAGCCGGCGCCACCGCGCCCGCGCAGGCCCGAGGCCTTCATCTCGTTAATAATCCAATCACGACCCTTGGCAATGATGCGCGCAGTGCCATCCCAATGGCCACGCGACATCACGCCCTTCAACGACTTGTCGTGAATGCCGTAAATATTATTGAAGATGCGGTCCTTATCAGCAAGCATTTCGCACCGGTCCTACTCTCTTCGTCCATTCATACGGATGCGAAGTCTGCATCCGCCAATCCATTTTATCTCGGCTTCTTGCCGAAAACCTTGATGTACTCGGCTTCGCCGCCCTTGGCCAAGGCCTTGGCTTGCTTGACCCAGTCGTCTCGCTCAATGCGGCCACCGAACTTCATATAGCTGTCGACCCAGTCGCGCTCGGCTTTCTTCCACGCTGCAACCTGCGCGAATGTATAGATGCCAAGCTCGTGCAGGAGGATTTCGAACCTCGGACCGACGCCGGAGATCATCTTGAGATCATCGACAAGCGCAGGTTTTTCGATACCGGCAGGACGATCCTTGTCCCCCAGCGAAACAACCTTCGCAGGAGCCTTGATCGTCTGCACAGAAGGTTTTTCCGCAAGTGAGCCTTCGGCCAATGGGGGATTCTTGATTGTCCGCGCGGCGGGTGCCGCAGCAGCAGCAGCTGGCTTCGAAGTCGCCTCTTCCGCTGCTTTGGTCGTCTTCACCTTGGATGGTGATCTGATCGCGGCATTGGTTACTTCATCATGCGTAACAGGTTTACCAGCATTTGACGGCGGCACACTCGCCTTGTCCGAATTGGCAGCTTTCGCACGCTTGGGTTTTTCATCGCCATTAAGCGAAGTCAGGCCAGTCTGCGGTGCAGAGAAAATACGCTTGATTTGCGGCCCTACTGGTATGGAATCGCCCTTCCCGGCATCGAACGCATCGATGATTTCCTCGAGCCGTTCCGGTGTCAGATCCTCGTAAGTATCCTTGAACACCATGATCATCGGGGCGTTGACGCAGGCGCCGAGGCATTCGACCTCTTCCCAGGACAGGGTGCCGGATTCGTTCAGCTGAAACTGGTCATGATGGATCTTGTGCTGGCAGACCTTTTTAAGATCTTCCGAGCCACGCAACATGCAGGGCGTCGTGCCACATACCTGGATATGAGCGCGGGTGCCCACTGGCTTCAACTGGAACTGCGTATAGAACGTCGCAACTTCAAGCACCCGGATCAGGGGCATATCGAGCATGGTCGCGACATGTTCAATCGCCGCCTTGGTAACCCAGCCATCCTGTTCCTGCGCGCGCATCAACAGCGGAATGACTGCCGACTGTTCACGGCCTTTTGGATATTTCTTGATTGCAAGCTTTGCCCAAGCGCTGTTTTCGCGATTAAACGCGAACGCTGCTGGTTGGACGTTATCTTCTGCGAGACGGCGGACGGACATTAACGATCAACCTCACCAAATACGATATCGAGCGAGCCGAGGACGGCGGAAACGTCGGCTAGCATGTGGCCACGGCACATGAAATCCATGGCCTGAAGATGGGCAAAACCTGGCGCGCGTAGTTTGACGCGATAAGGCTTGTTGGAACCATCCGAAACGAGGAATACGCCGAACTCGCCCTTAGGCGCTTCGACAGCGGCATACACTTCACCTGCCGGCACGTGATAGCCTTCTGTGTAGAGCTTGAAGTGATGGATCAAGGATTCCATCGAGCGCTTCATTTCGCTGCGTTTTGGCGGCACGATCTTGGCGGAGGTATTGGAAACGGGTCCTATCCGCTCCTTGCCAAGCAACTGCTCTACGCATTGGCGCATGATGCGAACGGACTGGCGCATCTCTTCCATGCGGATCAGATAGCGATCATAGCAATCGCCATTCTTGCCGATCGGAATGTCGAATTCCATTTCCGAGTAGCACTCATAGGGCTGCGACTTGCGCAAATCCCATGCAGCACCGGAACCACGAACCATAACGCCGGAGAAGCCCCAAGCCCACGCATCGTCCAGCTTCACGACGCCGATATCGACGTTACGCTGCTTGAAAATGCGGTTCGGCGTAATCAGATCATCGAGATTCTTGACGGTCTGCAGAAATGGATCACACCATTTGCCGATGTCCTCGATCAACTGATCCGGCAGGTCCTGATGAACGCCGCCCGGACGGAAATAAGCTGCGTGCATACGAGCGCCACAAGCACGCTCATAGAATACCATCAGCTTCTCGCGTTCCTCGAAGCCCCACAGCGGCGGTGTCAGCGCGCCAACGTCTAGGGCCTGCGTCGTCACGTTCAAAAGATGCGACAGGATGCGCCCGATTTCCGAAAACAGAACCCGTATGAGCTGGCCGCGCTTTGGCACTTCAATCTCGAGCAGGCGCTCGACCGCTAGCGCATAAGCGTGCTCCTGGTTCATCGGCGCGACATAGTCGAGGCGGTCAAGATAGGGCACGGCTTGCAGATAAGTCTTGGCTTCCATCAACTTTTCGGTGCCGCGATGAAGCAAGCCGATATGTGGATCAACGCGCTCGACCACCTCACCATCCAGTTCAAGCACAAGCCGCAAAACGCCATGTGCGGCCGGATGTTGCGGGCCGAAGTTGATGTTGAAGTTGCGGACGCTGTGTTCAGTCATGGGTAAATTCCCGGTGTGCTGCGTCTAATGTAATCGGCACGTTCAATTTGTCTTCGCCTTCTCATCGCCCGGGAGCACATAGTCAGTGCCTTCCCAAGGGGACTGGAAGTCAAAATTGCGAAACTCCTGCCTCAGTTCGACCGGTTCATAGACGACGCGTTTGACCTCATCGTCATAACGAACCTCAACGAAGCCGGTAAGCGGAAAGTCTTTACGCAACGGATGACCTTCGAAACCATAATCTGTGAGGATACGGCGAAGGTCCGGGTGACCCGAGAACAATACGCCGTAAAGATCGTAGGTCTCACGCTCGTACCAGTCCGCACCCAGATAAACCGGCGTCGCCGATGGTACTGGCGTATCCTCGTCGGTCGCTACCTTGACGCGTATGCGCAAGTTCTGACGCGGCGAAAGCAGGTGATAGACGACATCGAACCGCGCGGCGCGCGATGGATAGTCGACGCCACTGATGTCGATCAGCGAGATGAACTGGCACTGGGCATCATCACGCAGGAAAGTCAGTGTCGCGTTGAGTTCGCTGACCTCGACCTCAACAGTCAGTTCGCCATAGGCCAGCTCGACTGATTTGAGGGAGAGACCCGCCCTGTCTTTGAGATAGTTGCCAAGTTCACTCAATGCTTCTTCAGCCATCGCCGTGTCCTATCGCTCTATCGTGCCGGTGCGGCGAATTTTCTTTTGCAACATTAACACGCCATACAGAAGCGCTTCTGCAGTAGGCGGGCAACCCGGCACGTAGATGTCGACGGGAACGACGCGATCGCAGCCCCGCACCACAGAATACGAATAGTGGTAATAGCCGCCGCCATTGGCGCAAGAACCCATAGAAATCACATAACGCGGCTCGGGCATCTGGTCATATACCTTGCGCAATGCCGGTGCCATCTTGTTGGTCAGCGTGCCGGCAACGATCATCACGTCCGATTGACGCGGTGAAGCGCGCGGCGCAAAACCAAAACGCTCAGCATCATAGCGTGGCATGGAGGTGTGCATCATTTCAACGGCGCAGCATGCGAGGCCGAAAGTCATCCACATCAGCGATCCAGTACGCGCCCAGGTAACCAGTGCATCCGCCGAGGTGACGAGAAATCCCTTGTCGGCGAGCTCATTGTTGATCTCGCCGAAGAAAGCATCGTCGGAACCAACCGGCTTGCCGGTGTTCGGATCAAGAATACCCTTTGGTTGTGGTGCTACGAGGGTAGTGTTGCTGTCGGTCAATCCCATTCCAGCGCTCCCTTTTTCCACTCATAAATAAAGCCGATCGTCAGGACACCCAAGAAGGCCATCATCGACCAGAAACCGAACCAGCCAATCTTGCCGAAGGAGATCGCCCACGGGAACAGGAAAGCCACTTCCAGGTCGAAGATAATGAACAAGATCGAAACGAGATAAAAGCGTACGTCGAACTTCATACGAGCGTCGTCGAAGGCGTTAAAGCCGCACTCATAGGCTGACAATTTCTCGGGGTCCGGCGCACTATATGCGACCAGAAAAGGCGCAACCAACAGTGCCAGACCGATTACCAGCGCTACCCCGATAAAGATAACGATGGGCAGGTAGGAACTTAACAACTCGTTCATGATCCGTATTTTTCCGCCTTGTGAACTCAGGCTGACAAGAATGCCATGTTATGCACATGACTGCCACAAATACGCGACAGATCACACCATTCTTGAAGAGGGTGTGATAGGGCGAGGGTTAGCGCGTTAGTGCCATGCGCGCAAGTGCAACAAAAATCGTGACAACGCCTGTATATTGACTTCATCGGTTACCTGATTTGTCTGCAAACTGCCAAAATATAGCGTTTTCTCCCATATTACGCCTCAAAATCGCGTCGATTTGCTCTTTAGAACGATAT
>NZ_JBFUMG010000274.1:0-5896 GCF_054049495.1 Phyllobacterium sp. P5_D12
GTCGAAGATATGGCGGTGGAATCACAGATAAATTTCGAGCACGTATCCGGGGTCGACCAGATTGCTATCAAACCGTCGAACATTCATTTCGGTGGATTCACGGGTATTGTCGAAGGAGCAATCGGACCGGAGACACTGCCGCCGGTTCCTGCGCCAGCGGCCAATCCGGGTTACCAATTCGAACTTACCACGAAAGACGCCAAATCAGCTCCTGCCGATTCTCCGGTCCCGGCACTTCCCTTCGATGCGCGCCTTGCGGGCCGGTATGATTTGACGTTGAAGCACCTCGATGTCTCGCAGATAGAAGTGCTGGCAAACAAGGAAAGTTCGCTGTCCGGCAACGCCAGCGTTACTTTCGGCGGCGGTTCACCTGCGATGAAGCTTGACCTGCAGATACCTCAAATGCCGGTCGCGGATGTGAAGCAGCTATGGCCCATCTGGGTCGCTACGGGTGCTCGACGCTGGCTTATCGACAAGATGCACGATGGTGAGGCGAAGGACGGCACAATCAAAGTGACGTTTCCGGCCGGACGATTCAACGGGCCAGGCAAGCCGCCACCCCTCGAGGACAATGAGGTTGAAGTCGATTTCAATGTCACGGACGCGGGATTTGATGTTATCGGAGAACTACCAGCTGTTCGGAACGCCGCCGGGAAAATCGGCGTTCGAGGCGCCTATACGACGATCAGTCTAGAGAAGGGATCGTCAATCACGCCCGCCAATCGCGAGGTGAAGATCGTCGATGGAAAGCTTGTCATTCCGTGGGGCCCGCAGCGTCCAGTCCTCTCCGACCTTGATTTGAATGTTGTTGGCGACGCTTCCGCCGTGTCGGAGTTCATCAGCTTCAAACCGATCAATGGGTTGAAAAATCTTCCATTTGCTCCGGAGGACATAAAGGGCGATGTGAAGGCAAATGTGCTCGTGACATTTCCGATAACGCGTCATGCACCCGCCGGCAGCCTGAAATGGTCCGCCGATATGCAACTCGCCAATGTCTCGATCGCAAAAAAGATCGATGGGCAGACGATAACCGATGCTGACGGAACGCTCTCCGTCAATCAGGATGAAGCGCACATCGAGGCCACTGCGCAGGTGAACGGTATACCGGCCGAAGTGACGATGTTTGAACCCTTGGGGACAAACACGGCGAAGCGCGAACAGAGTGTAACTTTACAACTCGATGACAAGACCCGGAACGCGCTTTTCCCGGCGCTCGATCCGTTGCTTTCCGGCCCAATTTCCGTGGAGATCGACAAGGCGGCCGACGGGTCGCGGATCGCTACCGCCGACCTGACGAAGGCCGAAATCAAACTTGCACAGCTCGGTTGGACCAAGGGAGCGGGCGTAAAAGCGATCGCAAAATTCTCGCTCCAGCAAGATGGAGACAACGCCAATATCCGCAACCTTGACATTTCCGGCGACACTTTCCGCTTGCAGGGCGATGTGAATGTCGTGGATGGGGACATGACCTCGGCTGACTTCGGTACCGTCAGGTTAAATCGCGGTGACGATATCGCGGTAAAGGTCGACCGCACCAAATATGGATACCGGGTCGGCGTGCAGGGCAGTTCATTCGACGCCCGCCCCTTGCTCAATCAGATAACAGACAAGAAAAAGAATGGAGGCGATGGCAGCAACAGCAAGCAGCGCGTGCTGGTCAATGCCGACATCGATAACGTGACCGGTTTTTACTCCGAAAATTTTGGCAATGTCTCCCTGTCCTTTGAGGGCGTTGGCTCTAATGTTTCGGGTCTTGCCTTCAACGCCGTAACCAAAACCGGACAGAAGGTAGTGGCAGCGGATAGTTCAGAAAGTGGTKCGCGGTCTATCAGCCTGCAGTCGAAGGATGCCGGCGCGGTGCTACGCTTCTTCGGTTTTTACGACAAGATGTCCGGGGGCAGCATCAATGTCGCGCTCGATTCCAAGGGTGATGGTCCTTTGCGGGGACAGATCGACGCGCGCGATTTTACACTGGTCAACGAACCGCGTCTGGCCAAACTTGTATCCACAGCGCCCAATGGTACGAGCCTCAACGATGCGGTGAAGAAGAATATCGACGTGTCGAAAGTGACATTCGACCGCGGTTTCTCGCAAATCGAAAAGGGCGCAAATTACATCAACCTTGCCAATGGCGTTATCCGCGGTTCGACGATCGGCACGACGTTCCAGGGCGTGCTCAGCGATCCGCAGGGCAACATGTCACTGACAGGTACATTCATGCCCGCCTACGGCATCAACCGCATCTTCGGCGATGTCCCGATCCTTGGCCTTTTCCTTGGCAATGGCCGCGATGGCGGGTTGATCGGCATCACCTACAAATTGATCGGGCCATTGAAACAGCCGCAGATTATCGTCAATCCGATTTCGGTGATCGCGCCGGGTATTTTCCGTTCCATTTTTGAGTTTCAGTAGAGAGCTTTGCTTATCTCCCCCTTGTGGGGGAGAAAGCGATTTCAGCATCTTGGCCTTGCCAAGTGCTAGAAATCGCAAGAGAGGGGATCAAGCGCTTTAGAGGCAAATCCCCTCTCTTGGGATTTCCAAGGATTTAGCAAAAAGGCTAAATTCAGGAAAATCCTTTCTCTCCCACAAGGGGAGAGATAATCGGCATGGACTGGCGACCTAAACCGGCTTCACCAGAATATGCTTCTTCTTACCGAGGGAGAGTTTGATCACGCCCTCGGCCGTTACTTCAGACGTCCCAACTTGGGACTTCTCATCGGAAACGCTGGCATCATTCACCCGCACAGCACCGCCCTGGATGTGGCGGCGCGCTTCACCATTCGATCCGGCAAGACCAGCCTTGACGAGAAGCGTCAGAATGCCAATTCCAGCGTCGAGGTCGCTGCCTGCAATTTCCACGGTCGGCAGATTGGTTGCCAAAGCGCCTTCCTCGAAAGTCTTGCGGGCCGTTTCCGCAGCTTCCTCCGCAGCCTGGCGGCCGTGAAGAAGCGCTGTGATTTCGGTGGCAAGAACCTTCTTGGTCTCGTTGATTTCAGCCCCGCCCAGCGCGGCGAGACGGCTGATCTCATCCAGCGGCAAGGTCGTGTAGAGTTTCAGGAACCGCTCGACATCGGCATCTTCGGTGTTGCGCCAATATTGCCAGAAATCGTAGGGGCTCAGCAAATCTGCGTTAAGCCAGACCGCACCATTCATCGACTTACCCATCTTCGCTCCTGACGAAGTGGTCAAAAGTGGCGAGGTGAGGGCGTAGAGCTGCGGCGTGCCAAGACGATGACCGAGGTCGATACCGTTGACGATATTCCCCCACTGATCCGAGCCGCCCATCTGCAGGCGCAAGCCATAGCGCTTGTTAAGTTCGACGAAATCATAAGCCTGCAGGATCATGTAGTTGAATTCAAGAAAGGAAAGCGACTGCTCGCGGTCGAGCCGTTGCTTCACCGAATCGAAGGACAACATGCGGTTGACGGAAAAATGCTGGCCGACATCGCGCAGAAACTCGAGGTAATTGAGCGGCAACAACCATTCGGCATTGTTGACCATCAGCGCGTCTTTCGGACCTTCGCCGAAGGACAAATAGTTGGCGAAGACTTTCTTGAGACTATCGATATTGCTCTGGATGATCTCCGGTGTCATCAGCTTGCGCGCCTCATCCTTGAAGGACGGGTCCCCAACCATCCCAGTACCACCGCCCATCAGTGCCACCGCACGATGACCGGTCTTCTGCATCCAGTGCAGCATCATGATCTGCAGCAGGCTGCCGGCGTGGAGGCTGGAGGCCGTAGGGTCAAAGCCGATATAGGCCGACACGGTTTCCTTGGCGAAGAGCGCATCCAGACCAGCATCGTCGGAGGTCTGATGGATGAAGCCGCGCGTCGAAAGCGTGTGCAGAAATTCGGATTTGAAGGCAGACATTGATGTTTTCCTGAGATTGAATCGGCGTGCACGAAATGCGTGCCGTGAGAGACGGAGCCGTTTAACATCATTCTCTATCGAATCACAAGAAAGGCAGTGTCTTGGCAGCGATACGGCGCGCAATCGGCCTGATGAGCGGGACGTCCATGGACGGAATCGACATCGCGCTCCTGGAAACGGATGGCGGAAGCGAAGTGCGGCGCGGTCCGTCGGATTTCATGCCTTACGAACGGGCTTTCCAGCGCCGGATCGAAGCTAGTCTCAACGATGCGAAAACCATCGCGTCGAGAACCGAGAGGCCAGGTGAACTTGGCGTGATCGAAGCGGAGCTTACAAAACGTCACGGCGATGCGGTCTCGGTTTTTCTTTCGAGCCATGGCCTGAGCAAAGCCGATGTCGACGTGATCGGTTTTCATGGTCAGACAGTTCTGCACAGACCGCTTCAGGCGCTGACGGTACAGCTCGGCGATGGGAAAATGCTGGCTGACAAGACAGGTATTCCCGTCGTTTATGACATGCGAGCCAATGACATGAGGCATGGCGGGCAGGGCGCGCCGTTGGTACCTGCCTATCATCAGGCGCTGGCTGCGCGGGTGCCGCCTGAACTCAGCAAGGGCAAACCTGTCGTGTTCGTCAACATTGGCGGCATATCTAACGTGACCATTACTTCCGGCAATTCCGATCCGGTCGCCTTCGATACCGGACCGGGCAACACACTGATCGATCAGTGGGTCTCCGAAAAGGCAGGCATCGCTTACGATGCGGGCGGTACGATTGCCAGCGAAGGGCTGGTGATAGGCCATGCGGTCACACGCTATCTGGCGAAACCGTTTTTCGATCTCGCTCCTCCGAAATCACTCGATCGCAATGATTTTACGCTTGCCGACCTCGGCGATATGGAACTTTCAGACGGCGCGCGGACCTTGGCCAAAGTGACCGCCGATGCAATCCTCAAGGCCAGCAACTATGCGCCAGAAATACCAGCGCTCTGGGTCATTTGCGGCGGCGGGCGTAAAAATGCGACGATCATGACCGATCTCACGCAAGGCGCAGCAAATGCCGGGGCAAAGGTTATCGTGGCGGAGGATTTGGAATTCAATGGCGATTCGATGGAGGCCGAAGCCTGGGCTTATCTCGCCGTGCGGTCCCTGGACGGGCTGCCGTTGACCTGGCCGACGACAACCGGTTGCAGCGCCCCCGTGTGCGGGGGCGTGCTCGTTAAACCTGCCTAGCGCAGGCGCTTCGGCTTTGCCTCGACCAATTCACCATTCAAACGGCGATCGAGATAATCGGAGCATTCTGCGATGACCTCATCGGTCATGCCGGAGAAGAAGTGGTTGGCACCGACCATCGTCTTCTGCGTGATGGTGATACCCTTCTGCGTCTTCAACTTATCAACCAGGCCCTGGACATCCTTGGGCGGTGCAACCTTGTCCTGGTCGCCATGAAGGATCAGCCCGGAAGAAGGGCAAGGCGCGAGGAATGAGAAATCATAGGTGTTTGGCTGTGGTGCGACCGAGATAAATCCTTCGATCTCCGGGCGGCGCATCAAGAGTTGCATGCCGATCCAGGCGCCGAAGGAATAACCGGCGACCCAGCAGGTCTTGGAATCCGGATGGAGCGACTGCACCCAATCGAGCGCGCCGGCGGCATCCGACAATTCGCCTGAACCATGGTCGAACTCGCCTTGGCTGCGGCCGATGCCACGGAAGTTGAAACGCAAGGTCGTGAACCCGCGTTGCTGGAACATGTAGAACAGATCGTAGACGATCTTGTTGTTCATGGTTCCGCCAAACTGCGGGTGGGGATGCAGGACAATCGCGATCGGGGCATTTTTTTCCGTCGAAGGCTGATATCGGCCCTCAAGACGTCCCGCTGGTCCATTGAAAATCACTTCAGGCATGTGTACTCCAGTTTGCGCCGTGGCTACTTAGAGCCCGTTTTGAAACTCTACTGCGGCGGTCATCTGACGCGGTTTTCTGCGCTTCCGGTGCTCACGTACTTAATGTACGCTGCGCTCCGG
>NZ_JBFUMG010000275.1:0-5878 GCF_054049495.1 Phyllobacterium sp. P5_D12
CCCATGGCCAGATCGATGCGGCGGTCGATGCTGCGGAACGGGCCTTCTCTGCTTGGTCCCGCACTACCCCTGCTGAACGTTCCGGATACCTGCTCAAGATCGCAGACGCTATCGAGAAACATGCGGATGATTTCGCTGCGCTTGAGGCCTTGAATTGCGGCAAGCCCATTAACGCCGTGCGCAATGACGAGATGCCGGCGATCATCGATTGCTGGCGTTTTTTTGCTGGAGCGGTGCGCACCCTCACCTCGCCCGTGGCCGGTGAATATCTGCCGGGTCATACCTCCATGATCCGCCGCGACGCGATCGGCATTGTTGGCTCTATCGCGCCGTGGAATTACCCGTTGATGATGATGGCGTGGAAACTGGCGCCTGCGATCGCCGGCGGCAACACAGTCGTGTTCAAACCGTCGGAGCAGACGCCGCTGACCGCGCTGAAAATGGCGCGCCTGCTGGCGGACATCCTTCCCGAAGGTGTCGTCAACGTCATTCTCGGACGCGGCGAGACCGTCGGCAATGCGCTGATCAACCACCCGAAGATCGGCATGGTTTCGATCACCGGCGATATCGCCACCGGCAAGAAGGTGCTGCAAGCCGCGGCAAAAACCGTCAAGCGCACGCATCTCGAGCTCGGCGGCAAGGCCCCCGTGATCGTCTATAACGACGCCGATCTCGGGGCTGTGGTCAACGGCATCCGGACTTTCGGCTACTACAACGCCGGGCAGGACTGCACCGCTGCCTGCCGCATCTATGCGCAGGACGGTGTCTACGAAAAGCTCGTCGCCGACCTCACCTCCGCCGTTTCCACCATCCGCTACAATGATGCCGACGATACGGTCAACGAAATCGGCCCGCTCATTTCTGGGCGTCAGCGTGACCGTGTTGCGAGCTTCGTCGAGCGGGCGACCGAGCAGAAGCACATCGAGATTACCACCGGTGGCGGCGCAGGCAGCAAGGATGGCTTCTTCTTCCAGCCGACCGTGGTCGCCGGCGCTACACAGGAGGATGAGATCGTCCGTCGCGAAGTCTTCGGTCCGGTCGTTTCGGTCACGCGCTTCAAAGATGATGACCAGGCCGTCACCTGGGCCAATGACAGCGATTATGGCCTGGCCTCTTCGGTGTGGACGCAGGATATTTCCAAGGCGATGAAAGCCGCGTCGCGCCTGCAATATGGTTGCACCTGGATTAACACCCACTTCATGCTGACCAATGAAATGCCGCATGGCGGCGTGAAGCAATCGGGTTACGGCAAGGATATGTCGGTCTATGCGCTGGAAGATTATACTGCCGTGCGCCACATCATGATCAACCATGGTTGACCGGATCCGGTCTTGGCCGCGACAGACCTTTGTGGTTGTATGAGGTGCTAGGAGTTCACAACCATGACGACACGCGGCTTCACCGGCCGGCGCCAACCGCCAGAAATCAAAGACCGTATCCCGCCAGGTCAAACGCTGACCGACGACTTTCCCGTCCTGTCGGCGGGGCCGACGCCGCGAGTCCGCACCGACGACTGGTCGTTTACGCTCAAGGATGGGCCAAAACCGCTCATCAAATGGAACTGGGCCGAATTCAATGCGCTGCCGCAGACGAAGTTCACCCGGGATATCCATTGCGTCACCGCCTGGTCCAAGCTGGATACACCATGGCAGGGCGTTTTGATCGACGATATTTTCGCTGAGGCCGGTATCGAGCCACCGACCGAGTTCACTCTCGCGCATTCCTTCGATGGCTATGCGACCAACGTTCCGGTGAAGGATCTGTTAGGCGGCAAGGCGATGATCGCCACCTTCTATAATGGCCAGCCGCTGACGGCGGATCATGGCGGCCCGGCGCGGTTGCTCGTTCCGCATCTTTACTTCTGGAAATCGGCGAAGTGGATCAATGGCCTGCAATTCACCACGCGTGACGAACCGGGCTTCTGGGAATTGCGCGGCTATCATATCTACGGCGATCCGTGGCGCGAACAACGCTACACTGGCGATTGAGGTATGTCAGATCAGATAGCCGCAACAAAGGCGGAATGGCAGCGCGCAACTATCACTGAAATCGTCAGGCAGACACCGCGTGTCGTCAGCTTCTTCCTCCAGCCATCTGAGCCCCTTGCCTACCGGCCGGGGCAGCATGTGGATGTCCGGTTAAGCGCGCCGGACGGCTATCAGGCGCAGCGCAGCTATTCGATCGCCTCGACGCCGGAGCAGGGCGAAATCATAGAGCTTGCCATTGAAAGACTGGAGGATGGCGAAGTGTCGGCCTTCTTCCACGAGGTCGCTAAGATCGGCGATGAGATCGAGCTTCGCGGGCCGATCGGCGGGCATTTCATCTGGACCGTCGAGGATGGCGCGCCAATCCTGTTGATCGGCGGCGGCTCCGGTGTGGCACCGCTGATTTCGATGGTCCGCCACCGTGCTGCGCAACAATCACTGGCGCCTATCCTGCTGCTCTATTCCGCCCGAACGTCGGACGAACTGATTTTCCATGATGAATTGCAGATGTTCAATCAGTCCGGCAACGGCTTCGATCTGGTCTTGACGTTGACGCGCGAGCCATCGTCGCAGGAGAGCGATTATACGCGGCGCATCGACCCGGCAATGATTGTGGATGTCCTCGCCCGCATGCCTTCGCAGCCCAAAGAAGTCTTCGTTTGCGGATCCAATGCCTTCGTCAATGCCGCGGCCGACGCACTAATCGGCGCGGATGTTCCCGCCGCCATCATCCGCACCGAACGCTACGGCGTATAGGCTTACTTCACCGCGCCAGCGGTGAGCCCCGCAATGATCTGGCGTTGGGCGAAGACGGTGAGCAGCAGCACCGGCAGCGTCACCACGAACGCCGCCGCCGCGAGCGGTCCCCAACTGACCTGCTCGAACGAGAGCATGTTGTAGACCGCAACCGGCAGCGTGCGCGTTTCGCGGCTGGCCAGCACGATGCCAAAGACGAAATTGTTCCATGAGAAGATAACCGCAAGGATCAGCGCGACAACCACGCCCGGCTTGGCGATCGGCAGTGCCACGAGACGAAACGCCTGCCACGAGGTCGCGCCATCGATCATCGCCGCTTCTTCAAGTTCGATAGGTGTCGTCTCGAAATAGCCGATCATGATCCAGATGACGATAGGCACCGTCACTACCAGATGGATGATGATCTGTKGCCAGAGCGTCCCAAGCAGACCCAGGGTTTGGAACAGCAGGAACAGCGGGATCAGATAGGATAGGCCCGGCGTCATGCGCGCGATCATGATGACGATCGCCGACTTGTCCGCTTTCAACCGGGCGATGCCGTAGCCGGCAGGCACACCAACGATCAGCGCCAGGATTGTCGCCGTCCCGGTCACGAGCAGGCTGTTCCAGAAATAGTGCAGAAAGTCATTGGCAGCGAAGATATCGCTGTAGTTCGACCAGGCGAACTGTTCCGGAATGAAGATCGGCGGATAAGCACCATTGTCTATCTCGTATTTCAACGAGAGTGACAGCATCCACAGGAAGAAGAAAATCGCCGGCGACACGATCACGAAGACGATGAAGGCGGTGCCCGACCATTTCAGCAGTTTGCGAAGCAGCATTTTCTCGTCCCTCAGCTGTTCCACTTGGTCCGCTGGCGCAGATGCAGCAGCGCAAGCGACATGGTGATGATGACGATAAAAAAGACGACGGCGATGGCCGAACCATAGCCAATGTCGTAGTAGGCGAAGGCGACATTGTAGAGGTAGATGTTGATCGTTTCCGACGCCGTGCCGGGACCGCCTTGCGTCATGGCGAAGATGATATCGAAGCTTTTCAAGGCATCGATGGAACGGATGATCACAGCCACCATCATGAACGGCAGGATCATCGGAAAGGTGATGTAGCGGAATTTCTGCCAGCTATTGGCCCCATCAATCTCCGCACTCTCGAAGGGATCGCGTGGCATGGCAGCAAGGCCGCCGAGAACGATGAGCATGACCAGTGGTGTCCATTGCCAGGTCTCGACCAGCACCAGGGAGGGGATCACCGTGTTCTGGTTGAATATCCACTCCTGCGGGCCAATGCCAATCAGCGACAGCAGATAGTTGAGAACCCCCAGTTGCGGGTGAAACATCATCGTCCAGACGAGAGCGACCGCGACGGGTGTCGCCATCATCGGCATGACGAATATGCCGCGCAAAAGCCCGCGCATCGGCAACTTGCTGTCGAACACCAGCGCCGCGATCGTGCCGAGAAAGAGCGGTGCCACGACGGACAGGAAAGTATAGACCACCGTGTGCCCCATCGATTGCCAAAACCGGGCATCGCCTGCGAGCCGCACGAAATTGGCAAAGCCGACGAAGCTCTTTTCTCCGCCAAGGTGCCACTCATTGACACTCATCCACAGGGTAAACACCCATGGGAAAACAATCACCGCCACGACGATGACCAGTGCCGGAATAACGAACGGCCAATAGCTCGGCGTAAACCGGCCATCGCCGTTCTTAACCTTGGCACTTTGCTGTTCATTGGTCATGGTCGAGGCGGTAATTGTCATGCTGTTACACTACGCTTCGCTTTTTTCCAGGATCGGACGGAATTCTTCCGTCGCACGCTTCATTTCCGCTGCCGGATCGGCGCCGCCAATGACATTGGTCAAGGCGACACCCATCACATCACGGAACTCGGTAACCGGCACGATGACCGGCAGGCAAAGCTGGCTCACCTTGGCAGACTCGGACAGGACGCTTGCCCACTCGGCAGGCATGGTCACGCCTTTCAGGATTTCCGGGTCGTTGAGCACCGAATTGCGGAAGGGAACGCCGGAGCCGGACTGCAGAAGACGCGCACCCATCTCCTTCGAAATCGCCCACTGGCAATAGAGGTAGGCTGCTTCTTTCTTCGATGAGCCTTCGGTAACGCCGATACCGTCGCCGAATGTCGGGGCAGCCTGTGCGCCAGGCCCCTTCGGCATGACGCCGTAACCGACCTTGCCGACAACGCGCGACTTTTTGGGATCCTCCAGCGGGGGCGCAAAGCCGATACCATCCATCCACATGCCAACCTTGCCCTGCAGGAAGCTCGACTGGCATTCGGCCCAATTGAACCCTGTCACGCCGGGCGGTGCGGATTTGGTCATCAGACGCTGGTAAAGTTTGGCGGCCTCGATGGATTCCGGCGTGTCCGATTGCAGTTTGCCGTCCATCACGGTGCTCTTGCCATAGCCGAGCATAAAGCTCGCCCATACGGGCGTATTGGCGTTTTTCATGCCGCGGGCAACGAACCCATAGGTGCCGGCATCCTTGTCGGTCAGCTTTTCAGCGGCAGCGACAAGTTCCTCAAACGTTTTCGGGTATTCGATGCCCTTGGCGGCGAACAGATCCTTGTTCCAGTAGATGATCCAATAATCCACCGAGAAGGGAAGCCCGCCAAAGCGGCCGTTCTTGTCCTTGGCGAAATCGAGACCCGCCTGCGCAAAGTCGCTCTCGGTCAGCGAGGCCTCGGTGAGGCTCGGATCCTTCAGGAACGGCGTCAGATCGGCGAGCCATCCGGCTTTCTCAAACTGGCGCTTCTGCACGTGATAGCTGATATGGATGACATCGAAGCTTGGCTTGCCGGATGTCAGCTCGATGACCGCCTTCTGGCGCTGCTGCTGCTCGGGCGTCTGTTCGGCGTTGACCTTGATACCCGTCAGGTCCTCGAATTCCTTCTGGTATTTCTGCAGGATATCGCCACGCGGGCTCTTGATCAGATTGACCTCGAGGGTCGTACCCGCATATTTCTTCCAGTCGACGGCGGCAAATGCCGGCTTCAGGCCGGTAATGCTCGCGGCTCCAAGTGCCGCAGACCCGGCCAGGAACTGGCGGCGCGTCGGTTTGACGAAGTTCATGCTCATTGTTTCCTCCTCTTGTGACTTTGCACGGCAACTCCCATTG
>NZ_JBFUMG010000276.1:0-5798 GCF_054049495.1 Phyllobacterium sp. P5_D12
CGCCAGATCACCGGCGAGCAAATTGCGTTCGCCGCCGATCAGCACCTCGGCACCCTCCTGTTTGCCGATGTCCATGTAGGAGAGGATTTTCTCCAGCTGTTCGCTTGAAGCCTGAGCGCCGATCATGGTCGCCGGATCCAACGGATCGCCTTGCACGATCGCTTCCACGCGCTTCAGCGCCTTTTCCATGAACTTGTCATAGATGGCTTCATGGACAAGAGCGCGGCTCGGACAGGTGCAAACTTCGCCCTGATTGAGGGCGAACATAACGAAGCCTTCTATTGCCTTGTCAAAGAAATCGTCGTCCTCGGCCGTTACATCCTTGAAGAAAATGTTGGGGGATTTGCCGCCCAGTTCCAGTGTCACCGGTATCAAGTTCTGGCTGGCATACTGCATGATCAGCCGTCCGGTCGTCGTCTCGCCGGTGAACGCGATCTTGGCGATTCGGGGGCTCGAGGCTAGCGGTTTTCCGGCTTCAAGGCCAAAGCCGTTGACGATGTTGAGCACGCCGGGCGGCAGGAGATCTGCGATCAGTTCGGCRAGSACCARGATGGAYGCWGGGGTTTGYTCCGCAGGCTTCAGCACGACGCAATTTCCCGCAGCCAATGCMGGGGCAAGCTTCCACACCGCCATCAGGATCGGGAAGTTCCACGGAATGATCTGACCGACGACACCGAGCGGTTCATGGAAATGATAGGCCACCGTATCGTGATCGATTTCCGAGATACCACCTTCTTGTGCACGGATYGCACCGGCGAAATAGCGGAAATGGTCGATGGCWAGCGGCAGATCAGCCGCCGTGGTTTCGCGGATTGGTTTGCCGTTGTCCCAGGTTTCCGCCTGGGCAAGCACAGCGAGGTTGTCTTCCATCACTTGTGCGATCTTGTTGAGCATGACGCTGCGTTCGGCAGCGCTCGTRCGRCCCCAGGCTTCCTTGGCRGCATGCGCKGCATCGAGTGCCGCATCGACATCACTTGCGTCGGAACGCGCAATTTCACAAAGAACCTGACCGTTTACCGGCRACGTGTTTTCGGAACAGCGGCCAGCATTGGGTTAAACGAACTTTCCGCCAATGAAATTGCCGTAAGGCTGTTTTGCATCCGACTAATGGATGCCGGGTCTTATCGCCATGCGTAAATTACGACAGCCAGTCACTATTAAGTCCCATTCGAATGTGCTAACCGCGGGCCTGCAAAAACTATTCCCAACAGAGAGATGACAATTGTATGGCCAGCGTTACCACGCTAAAGATTACTGCCTGGGAGGACATTTCCAGCTCGGTCAAAAACTTCCGATTGGCCGCACTCCTCGGCTGGCAAGACGTCGCACAACGTTATCGAAGGTCAAGCGTTGGCGCTTTCTGGCTAACCATAAACATGGGTGTGCTCATTGGCGCATTGGGTTTGGTATTTGGGACAATCTTCAATTCGCCAATGTCCGAGTTTCTGCCGTTCATTTGTGTCGGCCTGATCATGTGGGGCTATTTTTCGAGCCTCATCAATGAGGGGTGCGGCAGTTTCATTTCGAGCGCCGACACGATGCTGCAGCTGCCCATACCGTTCTTCACCTACATCTTGAGAACGTGGTGGCGTAATACGATCATTCTCGCACATAATATGGTCATCTTCCCGATTGTCCTTCTGATCTTCGGGACGTTTGTCAACTTCAATGCGCTCTTGTTCATTCCGGGCTTTGTACTGGTGTCGCTCAACCTTCTTTGGGTGATGATTGTCCTGGCGGTGCTGTGCACGCGTTATCGCGATCTGACGCAGATCGTTCAGAACATCATGCAGGTCGGCATGTATGTGACCCCGATCATGTGGATGGCCAAGAATTTACCCGGCGGCACACAATCGCGGCTATGGTTGATGCTCGATCTCAATCCCTTCTTCCATCTGATCAGTATTGTGCGCGAACCGCTGCTGGGTGGTACGGCAACGCAGCTCAACTGGTTGATCAGCATCGCGATGGCGATTTTCGGCTGGTTGATCGCCCTCCTGTTTCTTAATCGCTATCGTTCGCGGATCACCTATTGGCTATGAACATATTTTCTCAACATCCTATCGCGCAGGCAGACATGACCTCCATGCATCTTGAAAATGTCACTGTGGATTTTCCGATCTACAATGCAAAAAGCAGATCGCTGAAAAACCAGGTCATCAGTCTGGCGACCGGTGGTACGATCGGCTCGAATTCCGAGGGTCATGTCGTCATACGGGGTCTGGAAAATATCAGCCTGAGCCTCAAAGAGGGCGATCGGCTTGGTTTGATAGGCCACAACGGTTCGGGAAAAACCACGCTTTTGCGGGTCATGAGCGGCGTCTACTACCCTTCGGGCGGTAACATTGCCATCAACGGGAAATCTACGTCCCTGATTAACATCTCATTGGGCATCGACCCCGAAGCTACCGGCCGTGAAAACATCGGCATTCGCGGCGCGATGCTTGGATTCACAAAGAAGGAAATGGCCGCACAGCGGGCGGAGATTGAGGATTTTTCCGAACTCGGAAGCTTCCTTGACATGCCGGTGAGGACCTATTCGACAGGTATGCAACTTCGCTTGGCTTTTTCGATATCGACCGTGATTCAACCTGAAATTCTTATCATGGATGAATGGCTGGCGACGGGAGATGAAGGCTTTCAGCACAAAGCCAATGCGCGCCTGCACGAGCTCGTCAATAAAACCAAGATCTTGATTATCGCCAGCCATTCGAAGCAATTGCTCGTGAATAACTGCAATAGGATCGTATGGCTTGAGCATGGAAAAATCCGGATGGATGGCGACGCCGAGACGGTTGCCAACGCCTATTTTGGGCACCAATGATAATTGGGTTTATATGATCCCAGGCGAGGGTTTCGCCAGACGAATGACCAGAATGATTTGCAGTCGTTCCTCTTAACTCTCTCCACTCACGAGAACAAATATAAACGAACGCCGGTAGTTGCGACCGTCCTGACAATTTGAATCTATAGCCACACTGTCTTGCGCGATGAGGAGCGGACAGGCTGTTTTCCAATACGCCATGAACAGAAGCCGAGGCGAACCACCTGAAGGAATGATTGACCAGGAATATCCTTTTCTGGTCGCAGTGCTTGCCTGTGAGGTATCTTGGCGATTTGAAATCGGGATGTTTATGTCTCAAAAGCTTGGGTTCTGGAGGCGGTATAGGCCGGACCTGTTCTGAGGTAGCGGAGAAGTCGGGCCTCACCTTTTGTTAACGATACAGGCGCACGTTCTAGTGGCTGACAGTTGCCTACATGTCGGCCACCCGGCCTGTTTCTTATTGGGCATCCGGCAGGTCGGGAACTCAAGCTCCCCTGATAATGGAACGTTCATCGTAATGGCTAGTTATGGTGTGCTGGTGAGTCCTTCTGACCGGCGGGGACTGGGCCTCGATGATCTCTTCAGTTCTAAATGCCGAGTCTCTTTGATACCCATTACTCTGGGGTCCCTTATCGAACTGATGATGGGAGGAATTAATGACAGCGGCTGCTTACGATCTTCTTTGGGTCACACTCCCAATTCTCGTCCTGGCGCTGGTCGCCTCGCTACCTAGAAACGAGCCGCCTATTTTTGAGTCTGAAGGTAGATGGGATCTAGCTCGTTCCCGTCTGCCAATAATTTCGTCACCACATTTGCCGACCAACGCACAGCTTCTGGTGGGTAAAACGGCGAAATTTCCAACAGATTAGCGATCTCTCGAGGCGTCAGTTTGGGGTTGTTTGTTTTTAAGCTGGAAACGTAATCGGCGAGCCTGGTCGCAGTATCGCGCTTATCCCGCTTGGGCCTGTATCTTTTCCGAGGTTCGTTCATTGCCGATCCAGTTTGAGACCGGGACGGTAGTTGAGTCGCCATGGCGGAGTAAACTCTTTTTCGAAGGCGGTCCGATGACCCAGGGTAGTTGGTTGCTTCAAATGCGAGAGAACTCGAGCGACAAGTCATCCAATGATGCGGTTCACAGCCTATTTGCGGAACGCCCCTTTGATTTGACGCATTGGCGCGGTGATACGCCATGAAGAAGAATTCAGATGGGCTTTCGCTTCTTGCTCAAGTTTTGCACACGTGGCCCGGGCCGAATCCAACTCTTTCTGCATCAGTTCTTCTCGCTTAAGAGCATCACGCAGCTCACCAGAAATTGTCTCGACATGAACTCGCAGTTGCTCTAATTCGCGTGACGTTGCATGGAGTGGCTTAGGACGCTTCAGCAAAATCAGGTCATTTACAGAACCACTTCTTACGATGTTGTCGTGGAGAACGTGGTCAGGAGATAACCTACTGGAAAATCCCTTGTCGGAGTTATCAACGACATGCACGCTGGCGAAATCGGCAAAGAGCGACTTAGCAAAGTCGAATGGATTCGTATTGCCGTGCATCATCAAACACCATGAGTTGAACTCCATATAGATAATGGGGTTGAACTTCTCGATTGTGACGCGGGCACCCTTAAGCACTTGTGGCTCAAACCCCTCGACATCGATCTTTATCAAATCGACACGCTGCAAAGCCTGTTCTTTGACAAACCCATCGATGGTGACAACGCGTACTTCGGGAGCCGACGCATCGTCTGAAATATGCCCGTATGCAGAACTTCCAGAAAAATGAGCAACACCTGGCGCCGAGCTAACAGCCAGATTCCACGGCGTAACGTGTGACAAGCCGTTTCCTTCAACGTTCGCCTTAAGAAGTGCGAAGACCTCCGGTTGAGGTTCGAATGAATGAACCTCAGCGCCCAACTGCTTAGGATGCACGAGGTCAAACCAATGTTTGCGCCTACGTCCAATACTACTGCATCGCTTTGAATCTGGTCCTTTGCGAACGAAAAAAGTTCGCCTCCGTACCCATCGCTGATGGTGGGGTAGAAAGGGTCGGAATGTCCCAAACTATCAATCGAGAATAGTTTGTTGCCGAGCCGAATTTGCTTTACACGGTCTAGCATTCATTGTCCCCCCACTAGATTTCTCCCAAACAACTATAGACCATGATTTCGTTATTGGCAGACATAAAGATTCGACAGCTTCGCCGCTTCTATAAGCGGCGCGAGAAGCAAACATCTATATCCAGTCACCGAAGCAAGATCCGGTCACAACGGGGTGCACTGGGGCAGGCCGCGGCGCAGGGCGTAAACAGGATTGTGCCCATCGTCCTGCGTCCTAAGCGATATGCTCCTCCAGCTCGATTTTCCGCAATACTGAGAACCCGCTCCCACCGACGCTCGCACAACGGAACTCAAGTCCAAACGTAGTATCTGGAATATCAAATTCGAGCGAAACACGCTTTTCACCGGATTGCACCTCGCAACGTGCGAGCGGCTCCGCCTGCCCCAGCGCGACCACATCGCAAACTGCTATCGGGGATTTTTTGGCCGCCGACCGGATCTGCCAAGTCACACGGTAGCTACCGGCTCGAAGCGGCATATAAGGGCCGTGCAGCACAACACCACCTTCCCCCGCGGCGGCCTCGATCCAAGTACCATCCTGAGATTGCCGCAATTTGCGACCGGCCGGCACCGCCAGGCGTTGGACGCGCTCGGGCCAATGCTTATTGAATAAATCGGCCATCATGGCATGGGTCGCTTCGGCATCGGGCTTGYGATCGGTTCGCACTCCCTCGACCCACCAGATGAACGATTCATCTGGTCGATCGCGCGCTACGATCAACCGCTCTGTGACAGACCAACCGGGAGTGGACTGATTAGGATCGAACGGCAGCACTTCCCCAGTCCGCGGGTCACGGCACAACCAGACCCCATAGCTCGCTGTGACGTCAAACCCAGCCAAGCGCATCAACGCCGTCACTT
>NZ_JBFUMG010000277.1:0-5796 GCF_054049495.1 Phyllobacterium sp. P5_D12
ATATAGGCCTGCGGCCGAAGCGATCGCTCAGATTCCCGATCAGCGGCGCAAAAACAAACTGCATTCCGGCATAGGCGAAAAGCAGCCACCCGCCGTAAATTGCTGCATTCCCCACATCCGTACCGGTGAGTTCCTCAAGATATTCGGGCAGAACTGGCACGATGATGCCAATGCCGATGATATCGAGCAGCAGGATCATGAAGACGAGCGTCAGGCCGCGTTTGGCCAGGATAGGGTCAATCATCGGAAAACTCGCAACTGGCGTTTATGTCMGCGATTTCGCGGAAAATCGTTGTATTGCATAAGATAGCGCGAAACAATACGTGAACATGATCAGGAAATCCGCCATTCCGCCACCAGAAAGTGCTTTTTAGCAAAATCCTCCTGACAAACCCTGTCAAACTATCCGCGATCAGAGGTTGAGGATTCAGGTCAGGCTGCGCCGAAAATAGTGGCTTTCGAGAACCGGAGCGGAGCGTACTTAAAGTACGTGAGCACCGGAAGCGGAGAAAGACGCTTTTTGCATGGCAGGCCTGACCTGAATCTAATGTGCATAGCCAGTGGGCACCGCAGTAGTGGCTTTCAATGTTTCCATCGAAACCGAAGCGGATATATCGAAAAATTCGACCTTCTCCACAAGCGCCTTGTAGATGTCGTCATAGGCTTCGACGCGCGGCAGTACCAGCTTCAGGATATAGTCGATCGTCCCGGTCATGCGATGCACTTCGACAATTTCGGGAATGTCGATGATTGCCGCGCGAAACTGTTCGAGCCAACCAGCGGAATGACGGGCAGTACGCACGATCACGAACATCGTCGTCGGCAAGCCGGCATGTGCACGATCCAGAAGCACAACCCGCTTGGCGATATAACCATCATCCTCCAGACGCTGAATGCGCCGCGAACAGGCCGAGATCGAAAGCCTTACCCGATCGGCTAGATCAGAAACGGCAAGCGACGCATTTTCCTGAAGCAAATTGAGAATCTTGCGATCACGATCATCGAGCATCCCGCTCCTCCAGCAATTTATCAGCGCATTTAGAGAATTATACGCCTGATTTTTGTCTGCCGGCAAGGAACTTCCACAAACTTTGCCAACACTCGGCGCTCACGCCGATTTATTATCCTGCCAGTAAACAATCTAGGGAACTTGCGAATGCGTACTATCGGACTGATCGGCGGAATGAGCTGGGAGAGCACGGCGGTCTACTACCGCCAGATCAACGAAATGGTTCGGGCACGTCTGGGTGGTCTTGCCTCAGCCAAAATCGCCATGCAATCGCTCGATTTCGCCGAAGTCGTCGCGTTGCAGAAAAGCGACCGCTGGGATGAAGCGGCAGCTCTTCTCGCCGACGCGGCGAAGCGACTTGAAGGCGCCGGTGCGGACTGCGTCCTGATCTGTACCAATACGATGCATCTGGTGGCCGATGCGGTTGCCGCGTCCGTCAATGTTCCGCTCATCGATATCAGGCATGAAACCGGCCGCACCCTGAAGGCATCCGGCAAGAAGCGGCCCCTGCTTCTTGCGACGCGCTACACAATGGAGCACGGTTTTTACGCCGGTTACATGCGTGACCATTTCGATATGGAGTTGATCGTGCCCAATGAGATTGACCGCGCCAAGGTGCATTCGGTGATTTTCGACGAACTTTGCTGCGGTGTCGTTAGGGTTGATTCTCGTCACGCATTGGAAAAGATCGTCCAGCGCGGCAAGGATGCCGGTGCCGACTGCGTCATTCTCGGTTGCACAGAAATCTGTCTGTCCCTGACCGACGACAATCTCGCTCTGCCGGTGTTCGATTCAACGACTATTCACTCAAACGCCGCCGTGGCGCATGCGCTAGGTTTGGATTTCATAAGCGAGCAGGACGCGGGTTAACGCGTTCAGACTCGATACGGAGTGTTAGCGCGACCCTTACCCTCCCCCTTGTGGGGAGGGACGGAGCGAAGCGACGGGGAGGGGTTCTTTGCATTCATAAATGCGGGGCGGTAGGAGATTCAGCCTTTCAAACAAAGCCCCTCCCGGCTGCTACGCAGCCTCCCTCCCCACAGGGGGAGGGTTATCCGTTAAGCTCAAATATTCCCGCTAAACGTATCGCAGCTCTCGAGCTTGCCGCTGTCGAAACCGCGTTTGAACCAGTTGGCACGCTGAGCTGACGTGCCATGGTTGAAACTTTCCGGCACGACATARCCTTGCGTCCYCCGCTGGATATTATCATCGCCGATCTGCTGGGCGGCATTGAGTGCCTCTTCGAGGTCGCCAGCTTCAAGTATGCCTTGCTGCTTGGTGAAGTGCCCCCAGATACCGGCGAAGCAATCCGCTTGAAGCTCTACACGCACAGACATCGAATTCGCATCGGCTTGGCTCATGTTCTGCCGCATCGCGTTGAACTTCGGCAGCACACCGATGAGGTTCTGCACGTGGTGCCCTACTTCGTGCGCCAAGACATAGGCCTGAGCAAAATCCCCGGAAGCACCGAATTTCTGTTCAAGTTCGTCATAGAAGCTCAGGTCGATGTAAAGCTTCTTGTCGCCGGGGCAGTAGAATGGTCCCGACGCAGCGCTTGCAAAGCCACAGGCGGAGCGGACTTGGCCGCTGAACAACACCATGGTCGGAGCCGGATATTGCTGTCCTTCGGCCTGGAAAATACCGCTCCAGACGTCTTCGGTCTCGGCAAGAACAGTGCGCGCGAACTGCGTCATTTGATCGTCGTTCTTGACAGAGGTGCCACCGCTTGGTGCCTGACTCTGGCCGGGCACCAGCTGGCCCCCGTCTTCACCAACGAGTATCTGCATCGGATCGATGCTCGTGCAAAATTTCAGGAAGAGGAAAATCGCCGCAAGTATGACGATACCGGAAAAGCCTCCCCCGCGCGCCGTGCGAAAGCCGGAACCACCTGGAAGTCGAAAGCCACCACCGCGGCCAATACCGCCGGGAAAACCACCGCCCTCGCCGCGTTGATCTTCAACATTGTCACTCTGCCTGCGGCCCTGCCAACGCATTTCCTATCTCCCGGTTTTTGCATCGGCACAGACGTCGATGCGCTGTAGTTCCAACAGTATAGTGCGATATTTGTTTCACGCACGGTGCTATTTTTCAACGTGCAGCTGCAGTCGACAGATAATCAATTTTCGTGACTGATTAATGCACACGATATATCTGGCCGAAAACTGCTGCGAAAAACCGCAAAATCGCGCGTTTTTGGGGTTACACAATGCGCTTCCTTTGCCTATAAGGCAGCCTTAGCCTCGCATTTGGAATTATATGCCTGCCCGTACGGTCAAAACCGTGCGGTTTTTTGTGCAGCACGCTATTGATAGGAACGTACCCATGCCAAAACGCACCGACATCAAATCTATTCTGATTATCGGCGCAGGTCCGATCATCATCGGTCAGGCATGTGAATTCGATTATTCCGGCACACAGGCTTGCAAGGCACTTAAAGAAGAGGGTTATCGCGTTATCCTCGTCAACTCCAATCCGGCAACCATCATGACCGATCCGGAATTGGCGGACGCGACTTACATCGAGCCGATCACCCCGGAAGTCGTCGCCAAAATCATCGCCAAGGAACGCCCCGACGCGCTGCTGCCGACGATGGGCGGGCAGACTGCGCTTAACACCGCGCTGTCGCTTCGTCGCATGGGCGTACTTGACCGCTACAATGTCGAGATGATCGGCGCCAATGCCGAGGCTATTGATAAGGCCGAGGACCGCGCGCTTTTCCGCGAGGCGATGGCCAAGATCGGTCTCGAAACGCCTAAATCCATGTTGGCCAATGCCACCGAAGTCAAGGACCACGACCGCAAGTTGCACCAAGAGCAGCGCGAATCCGTAAAAGCCAAATATTCCGGCGCCGATCTCGACGCGGCTTTGGACAAACTTGAGACTGAATGGCAGCTTGGCGAAGGCGACCGCAAGCAGCGCTATGTTTCCCATGCGCTGGGCATGGCAGGTGCGGCGCTCGATCACGTCGGGCTCCCCGCCATCATTCGCCCGTCCTTCACCATGGGCGGCACCGGCGGCGGCATCGCCTATAATCGCACCGAGTTCTACGAGATCATTGGCAGCGGACTCGATGCGTCGCCAACGACCGAAGTGCTGATCGAAGAATCCGTCCTTGGCTGGAAGGAATATGAGATGGAGGTTGTCCGCGACAAGGCGGATAACTGCATCATCATCTGTTCCATCGAAAACATCGATCCGATGGGTGTCCATACCGGCGACTCCATCACCGTCGCCCCTGCCTTGACCCTTACGGACAAGGAATACCAGATCATGCGCAACGCCTCGATCGCGGTGCTGCGCGAGATTGGCGTTGAAACCGGCGGCTCGAATGTACAGTTCGCAGTCAATCCGGAAAACGGCCGTCTGATCGTTATCGAAATGAACCCGCGCGTGTCGCGTTCGTCGGCCTTGGCGTCGAAGGCGACAGGCTTCCCGATCGCCAAGATCGCGGCGAAACTTGCCGTTGGCTACACATTGGACGAGCTCGACAACGACATTACCGGCGGAGCCACACCTGCTTCGTTCGAGCCTTCCATCGACTATGTCGTCACCAAGATTCCGCGCTTCGCCTTCGAAAAGTTCCCCGGCGCCGAACCGACGCTGACGACTGCTATGAAATCGGTCGGCGAAGTCATGGCCATTGGCCGCACCTTCAAGGAATCCCTGCAAAAAGCGCTGCGCGGCCTTGAAACCGGGCTTACCGGCCTTGACGAGATCGCAATTCCCGGGCTTGGCGAAGGCAATGACAACAATGCCATCCGCGCCGCCATCGGCGTGCCGACTCCGGACCGCCTGCGTATGGTCGGCCAGGCCCTGCGTCTTGGCCTCTCTGTCGAGGAAGTTCACGAAGGCTGCAAGATCGATCCATGGTTCCTGGAACAGATGGCGGAGATTATCGCGACGGAAGAACGCGTGCGGGAACATGGCCTGCCGCAGGATGCGCAGAACCTGCGCATGTTGAAAGGCATGGGCTTTTCCGATGCACGCCTTGCCAGCCTTGCCAAAATCGAACCCAGCGAAGTCACCAAGCTGCGTCACAAGCTCGATGTTCATCCGGTCTTCAAGCGCATCGATACCTGCGCCGCCGAGTTCGCCTCCCCGACGGCCTACATGTACTCGACCTATGAAGTGCCGTTCGCCGGAGCGCTCGCCTCCGAAGCGCAAGTCTCCGATCGAAAGAAAGTTGTCATCCTTGGCGGCGGCCCGAACCGCATTGGCCAGGGCATCGAGTTCGACTATTGCTGCTGCCATGCCGCCTTCGCCCTGCGTGATGCAGGCTACGAAGCCATCATGATCAACTGCAATCCGGAGACTGTCTCGACCGATTATGACACATCGGACCGGCTCTATTTCGAACCGCTGACCGCCGAAGACGTGTTGGAAATCCTGCGCGCCGAACAGACGGCCGGAACGCTGCACGGTGTCATCGTTCAGTTTGGCGGCCAGACCCCGCTGAAGCTTGCGGATGCCCTTGAGAAAGCCGGCATCCAGATCCTCGGCACCTCGCCCGATGCGATCGACCTCGCCGAAGATCGCGACCGCTTCCAGAAACTGCTAATCAAGCTCGATTTGACGCAGCCGAAGAACGGTATCGCCTATTCCGTTGAACAGGCTCGCACCATAGCCGGCGAACTCGGCTTTCCGCTCGTCGTTCGCCCATCCTATGTTTTGGGCGGCCGGGCCATGCAGATCATCCACGACGAACGCGGCCTGCAGAGTTACCTGCTCGATACCGTGCCGGAACTCGTGCCCGAGGATATCAAGCAGAAATATCCGAACGACAAGAC
>NZ_JBFUMG010000278.1:0-5787 GCF_054049495.1 Phyllobacterium sp. P5_D12
CGATGATATCCCCACAGGCACGCCTTCAAGCCGCGCTACGAGACGCGCATTGGCGAAGGAATCCTCGTTTGAGACCTGCACGACCTCGTCATAAATGTGCGTATCGAGCACAGCGGGAGCAAAGCCTGCGCCTATGCCCTGGATCTTGTGCGGGCCGGGATTGCCGCCGGAAAGAATGGGCGAATCCTTGGGCTCCACGGCAATAACCCGCACACTCGGCTTGCGCTGCTTCAACACCTGGCCGACGCCGGTAATCGTGCCGCCGGTGCCGATGCCGGCAACCAGAATGTCGACTGTGCCGTCGGTATCGTTCCAGATTTCCTCGGCGGTGGTCCGGCGGTGGATTTCAGGATTGGCTGGATTGTCGAACTGACCGGGGATGACCGCGTCGCCAATGGTCTCGACCAGCTCGTTGGCCTTGGCAATGGCGCCCTTCATGCCCTTGGCGCCTTCGGTCAGCACCAGCTCTGCGCCGAGCAGCTTAAGCATCTTGCGGCGTTCGACCGACATGGTTTCAGGCATGGTGAGGATCAACCGGTAACCTTTGGCGGCGGCGGCGAACGCGAGCGCGATGCCGGTATTGCCGGAGGTTGGTTCGACGAGCGTGGTCTTGCCCGGCTTCGCCTTGCCCTGCGCTTCGAGCGCCTCGATCAGCGCGACGCCGATACGGTCCTTGACGCTGGCAATAGGATTGAAGAATTCGAGTTTGGCCAGAAGATTGGCGCCCACACCCTTTTCCTTGGCCAGTTTGTCGAGACGGACCAGGGGTGTATCGCCGATCGTATCGACAATGGAATTGTAGATACGGCCACGGCCTGGCTTGCGCGCGCTGTCATTGCTCATGAATATCTCCTGATCCTGTTTGGGTCGTGCGGCGATCTTATGGGCCTCGCCTGAAAATTCCTAGTTGGCCCCATGCGTAAACACGATGCCGCTTAGAAGAAAATACTAATATTTGGCTACAGCTGTAATACCATTCCAGCTCAGGAGGAGCGACCTGCTATGGCGAGCGCAGCGCCCGCCATAAAGGCTGCCGCTGTGCGGTTCAGCCGTTTTAGCGCCCGGGGCGAGGCGAGCAATCCTCGCGCCTTCGCTGCCAGTGCGAGATAGGGCACCAGCACCACGAGCAGAACCAAAACAGTCAGCGCTGCGAGGATCGAATAGTCGGCCAGCGTGATCGTATGCAGGTCGACGAGAGTGGGTGTCAGGGCGATATAGAAAAGCATGGTCTTTGGATTGCCAAGCGTCACCGTCAAGCCGGCCACAATGCTGGAGACAGCACCCCCGCGACTTTTCTTGGCTTCGATCTTTTCCGCCGAAATGCCCGATGTCCAGAATCCCCAGGCAAGATAGGCAAGATACGCGACGCCCGCCCATTTGATCACCAGGAAAATCGTGCCGAATGTCTGCGCCACCATGGCAAGACCAAGCACCACTGCCGTCAAGTAAGTGAGGTCGCCGATGATCAGCCCGAGCGACATGAACAGCGATGAGCGAAACCCCGAGCCGAGTGCCCGCGCAACGAGGGCGGTCACCCCCGGGCCGGGGATAGCGGCGGCGATGGCAAGGGCACCAGAATAGGCAACAAAACCGGCAAGCGTCATGATCGTTCTCTATAAGTGGAGGTTGGCGGAGGCGGAAGATACTCCGAGGTCCGGCTTCTGTCCATGGACCGTGAAAAGAACCCGATTACACCTTGAACACAGGGCTTTGAATCTATAGTTTAGAACTATTCTAATTTGGGATCACGCCATGCTCAGCCGTTTTTTCGGTCATCGCCGCCATGAACTCGCCTCTCTCTCCGAACAGCAATTGCTGGCTCTGGCCATTTCGTCGGAAGAGGACGACGCGCGCATCTATCTCGCCTATGCGGATGGGCTGCGCGAGGACTTTCCGCAAAGCGCCAAGGTTTTCGACGAGATGGCGGATGAGGAAAACCGTCATCGCCAGGCATTGATCGATCTGCATCAGGAGCGTTTCGGCAACCAGATACCACTCATCCGCAGGGAGCACGTGCGCGGCTATATCGAGCGCAAGCCGGACTGGCTGGTTCGCCCGCTCGGTATAGAGAAGGTGCGGGAAATGGCTGAGAAGATGGAGGAACAGGCCTACCGCTTCTATATCGAGGCGCTGAAACTTGTGCGGGATGCCTCTACGCGCAAGCTCCTGGGCGACCTCGCCATTGCTGAGAAGGCGCATGAGTCACTTGCTCACCGGCTTGGTGCGCAGCACACGCCCGACGACGTGCAGGAGGTCGAGAAACAGACCGAACGGCGACAGCTTATCCTGACCTATATCCAGCCAGGTCTTGCCGGCCTGATGGACGGTTCCGTGTCGACCCTTGCGCCGATTTTTGCGGCCGCCTTCGCCACACAGGACACATGGCAGACGTTTCTCGTCGGTCTGTCTGCTTCGCTTGGCGCCGGTATTTCCATGGGCTTCACGGAAGCCGCGCATGACGACGGAAAATTGTCCGGGCGTGGCTCACCCTTAAAGCGCGGCCTCGCCAATGGCCTGATGACGGCGATCGGTGGCCTTGGTCACGCGCTGCCCTATCTCATTTCGGATTTCTGGACGGCCACGACAATCGCCGCGATCGTCGTTTTCATCGAGCTCTGGGCCATCGCCTATATCCAGCACCGCTTCATGGAGACGCCATTCTTCCGCGCCGCAATCCAGGTTGTTCTCGGCGGGGGGCTCGTATTGGCGACAGGCATATTGATCGGGAATGCGTGATTCGGTTCTCATAGAAAATCCACGCGATTGACCAACTTTTCGGGCGCCTTGTTGGAGCAAAAAGGGCGAATTTTCGCCCTTTTCCTGTTGCGAAAAGATATTTCTGCCCAACTGGTTAAGGCTAATTTTCTATGAATTCATGTGATTTTAACCAACGCCGTTCAGGAGGCGTTCATCTTTATGCATTAAATTTTAGCTAATTGATCGCTATCGGCCTCGTCCGGTATGCCAAAAACAAGAGACCAGAATGATGACCATGATTATCCAGCTACGCGATACGCTACGCGTCGTGCGAGAATTCATTGCTCCGAGTTACCGGCCCGAGCGCCACTACATGCGTGGCCCCGGACCGGCCTGTGCCCAGCGTAACCACCAGGTTCAGGCGTGATGGTACACTCGCGCATCAAGCGGAGCTTCATCACGGGCACGCAACCCATAATCACGTACAACGGACGCAATCCGCAGCCTGTAGTCGGCAAAGATCCCGGCGCGGCCGTCACGTTGAGCCAGTCGATGTTCCTCGGTCTGGCGCCAAGCCGCCACTGAGGCTTCATCGCGCCAGAACGACAGGGAGAGATAGCGGTTCTCGTTGGCAAGGCTGCGAAACCGCTCAACTGAAATAAAGCCGTCCATCGTCTCCAGCAGCGGCTTCAGGTCCGCTGCCCGGTCGAAATAATCCTTGCCGCGCCCTTCGGCCGGCTCCACCTCAAAAATCACCGCAATCACTTGAGCATTCCTCCATTCGTTCCTGTCACAAGGCGCAGGAATGTACGGTCCTCGCGCCGGATAAAGCGCTTATCCCTGGAAAATTCGTAGTTGGCCCGCCCCAGCGGATCGGCCATAAGCCGCGCGCGATAGGCTTCGTAAGCGGCCAGGTTCTCGATGTTGTAAACGCCGTAGGCCAGCGTGGCCGAGCCCTCATGCGGCGCATAATAGCCGATGAGATCTGCGCCGCAACGCGGTATTGCCTCGTTCCAGTTGCGCGCATATTCCTCGAAAGCGTCCTTCTGATAGGGATCGATTTCATATTTGATGAAACAGGTAATGGTCATTTCGGTCACTCCGTTGCCTGTGGGTTGACCACCTTTATAAGCAGCAATAGCGCTTGATACTTCGATCGTTTTCGAAGCATCATCGTTTGTGTTGGGTCATTCTCGATTGGCCAACAAACCCGGAAACGACCATGTCGAACAATGCGAGATTTGCCGAAATAGCCGCGCTTGCAGGTGATCCCGGTCGTGCGAGCATGCTCAACGGGCTCATGGACGGCCGCGCGCTGACCGCATCGGAACTCGCGCAACTCGCCGGCATCACCGCGCAGACCGCCAGCAGCCATCTGACGCGCATGACCGAGGCCGGCCTTCTCGCGGTGGAGAAGCAGGGCCGGCATCGCTATCACCGGCTAGCTTCGCCTGCCGTGGCCCAGATGATCGAGAGCATCATGCGGCTCGCCGCGCCGGGAGTTACAGCCAAGCCACTACGGACCGGCCCACGCGATGCCGCGCTCAGAGCAGGGCGCACCTGCTATGATCATCTCGCCGGGCATCTCGGCGTTTCGATCACCGATGCGCTGATCGATGCCGGCCATCTCGACCTTGGCCTCGATGCAGGCGAAGTGACGGATAGCGGGCTTGCGCTGTTCGCTCGCGCCGGCATCGATATCGAAGCGTTGACCGCCAAGCGCAGCCGCATTCTGTGCCGGCCGTGCCTCGACTGGAGCGAGCGCCGCCCGCATCTTGCCGGCGCAATCGGCGCAGCGTTGTGCAGCCACTGCTTCAACAATGGCTGGATCAGGCGGCTGGAAGGAACCCGCGCCGTGTCGGTGACGCCGAATGGACAGAGACAGCTGCGCGAGACATTCGGCGTCAGTCTCTAAACATGCCGCGTGACGCCGCCATCGATCCGTATGTTCTGGCCGGTGATATAGCCTGCATCGTCTGACAGCAGGAACGCGGTTGTCTTGGCAATTTCCGCCATCGTCCCAAGCCGCTTCATGGGTACCTTGTCTTCGGTTCCGGGCTTGTGGTCGAGACTGTCGATGTACCCCGGCAGAAGTGCATTCATGCGAATATTGTCGGCGCCATAGCGGTCGGAGTAGAGCTTGGTATAGGCGCCGACGGCCGCGCGATAGGCGCAGGAAACAGGAAAGACAAGGCTTGGCTCGAAGGAGGCGAACGTCGTGATGTTCACCCAGGCGCCCTTGCCCTGCTTTAGCATATGGGGCGTCACCAGCCGCGCCATGCGCACCACGCTCAACACCATCAGATCATTGCCGATCGCCCAATTTTCATCCGTTATATCGAGGAGATCGCCCTTCGGCGGATGGCCGGTATGATTAACGACAGCATCGACACGGCCATAGGCCTCGACGGTCTTTTCAACCAGCGCCTCCAGATCTGTTGCCTCGCCAGCAGAACCCTTGATGCCGACACCGCCAAGCTCGGCGGCAAGTTCGACCGCACTGCCGGACGGCGACATCAATCCGAGACGATAGCCGCGCTCGTGCAATTCGCGCGCGATGGCAGCACCCATGCCGGCTCCTCCACCGGTGATGATTGCAACTGGTGCTTGTGAAGTGTCGGTCATGATGCTCGCCTTTCAAGTTTTTGAATGGCGGGGAGCATGTTTGATCGGTAGCTCCGGCGCAAACGAATTCAGCAGGCAGCGAGGCTCAAATATTTTGAACGAACTTCCGAAAATGAGTCAAAAGTCGAATTGAAATTCTTGAAATAATTGTGAGAGTTTGAGTGGAGGGATTTTCCCCCCACTCAAATCCACGCTGTATCAATCCATAGTCACGCCCGTGCTCTTTACGACAGGCTCCCACTTCTGGATTTCTGCCTTGACGTGTGTCGCAAGCTCGTCTGGTGTTGAACCGACAATCGTCGCACTGAAATCTTTCATGCGCGAAACGACGGCAGGGTCTTTTAGCGCCGCGTTGGCCGCTTCGTTGAGGCGAGCCACAACCTCGGGTGGGGTCCCGGCGGGCGCAAACAATGCATTCCAGGTATATGTCTCATAGCCCGGCACGGCCTCAGCGACCGTTGGTAC
>NZ_JBFUMG010000279.1:0-5747 GCF_054049495.1 Phyllobacterium sp. P5_D12
AGATCTTCTGGACCGGCTCGAAACTTTTCATGCCGACAATCCGGATTTGYTGGGGATCGGCATCGAACGGCTCCGGACGCAGCTTGAGTTGCGCCTGCCCGTGCCTGCGTTCCGTGCAGCCTTGCATAGTCTTGCCCGCGGCGGGGAGATAGCGCTTGATGGAGCCTGGGTGCGGCTTTCCGGGCACGAAGTGACGATGGCCCCACCTGACGAGCGACTGTGGAATGCTATCGAACCGCTACTCGGCGAAGCCGAACGTTTCCGCCCGCCGCGCGTCCGCGATATTGCCGCGTTGTTTGCTGTCCCGGAGCCGCAGGTGCGCCGGCTACTGAAGCTGGGCAGCCGCATTGGTAAGGTACATGAGGTGGCACACGACCATTTCTTCCTGCGAGGTACGGTTGCAGAAATGGTTGCCATCATCGTCGAGATCAGCACAGCTTCCGATGAGGGCTGGTTTACCGCCGCGCAATTTCGCGACCGGGTCGAAAATGGCCGCAAGGTTGCAATCCAGATCCTCGATTTCTTCGATCATCATAGCATCACATTGCGCCGTGGCGACCTTCGCCGGGTCAACCGGAACCGTCTGGATCTCTTTGCGGATACGTCAGATGGTGCGACCGGCGAAAATACTGTTTCTGGAGGAGAATCGTCCCCGGTGGGGCGTCCGGACTTCAAATCCGGGAGGGGCCGAGAGACGGTCTTTGGTGGGTTCGACTCCCACTCTCTTCCGCCACCGCCCGGCCACTCCGGAAGCTCCCAATGACGGCGGTAACCATTTATATCGAGCGGTTGCAGCAAGCAGCCGACAAGGCGCAATCGGTTGAGACCGCCTATCGGCGGGAGGCGGCAACCCGCATAGCGGTGCTCGAACGCGAACGTGCTTTCGCCTTTCGCCGGATGAACCTGATGCGGTCGGTCGCCGAGGCGGCAAAGCCGCAGATGGAGGACGACGGTGATCCGGCCGAGCGGAGCGCTGAGGAAATCGCCGTCGCGCGCGCCCTTGCGCTGTTGCGGGTCAGGCTTGGCTGGTCGTCGGATAGTGAAACCCGGGATGCAACGCTTGCGCGTTTCGCACCTGTGGTCATTGCGCTTCATCGGGCTTCGGGCAGCGCGGAGATGCCTGACGAAACGTCAGGTATCGATGATGCGCTTGGACGCTTCGAGGCCTGGTATGAGGAGGCTCACGGCGTTTCGTTCTGGATGCTTTTTGATAATCCGATGCAGGATACGCCGCGTGTCGACTTCTGAAACCCCGCTCGTAAACTCTACTGCGACGGACATCTGACGCGATTTTCTGCGCTTCCGGTGCTCACGTACCTTAAGTACGCTCCGCTCAGGTTCTCGAAGACCACGCCATATGTCTCGCCTCAGCGACTTTCAACAGACGGGTTCCGCATCCGTTATCAAATGATCTGATTGGACACCGCTTCTTCCAAGTGCGAAGATCACCCGTCACATTCATTTTAGGAACCACTGCGCAAGACTTCGTTTTGATCAAGAGGAAGTTCCATCATGGCAACCTGGCAACCCGATCCCTCATTTTATCCCTCACCGAGAATGGCCGCCAAGGCGCCGGCAGAAAAGCTGGCCTATGTGGCCGCCTTCGATCCGGATCGCAAGAAACCCGATGCAATCGCCGTCGTCGATGTAGATCCGAAATCGTCCTCCTATTCCCGGATTGTCGGCCAGGTCGACATGCCGAATGCGGGTGACGAACTGCACCATTTTGGCTGGAATGCGTGCTCGTCCTGCCTTTGCCCCAATGCGCCGCACCCTCACATGGAAAGGCGTTATCTCGTCGTGCCGGGCCTGAGGTCGTCGAGGCTGCACATCATCGATACGAAGCCCGATCCCCGAAATCCGATGATCGTCAAGGTAATCGAACCCGAAGAAATTGCGGAAAAGGCAGGGTACTCGCGGTTGCATACCATTCACTGCGGACCCGAAGGGATTTATGTCAATGCGCTTGGAAACGCCGAGGGCAAGGCGCCCGGTGGCATATTCCTGCTCGATCCTGAAAGTTTCAATGTGCTTGGCCAATGGGAGATGGATCGCGGGCCGCAAAAGCTCGCCTATGATTTCTGGTGGCACCTCGGCCACGACACGATGATCACAAGTGAATGGGGTACGCCCGATACATTCGAGGATGGGCTTGTCCCGGAGATTCTGCTCGGCAGCAAATATGGACGCAGACTGCATTTCTGGGACCTCCACAAGCGCAAGCATCTGCAGGAGATCGATTTCGGCGAAGAGCACCAGCTCGTGTTCGAACTACGCCCTGCGCATGATCCGACCAAGGCCTATGGTTTCGTTGGCTGCGTCATCAGTCTGAAGRACCTCTCGGCATCGATCTGGACGTGGTATCGTGATGGCAACAAATGGGCTGTCAAAAAAATCATCGAAATTCCTGCCGAACCTGCCGATGCCTCATTGCTGCCGCCTGTGCTGCAAGGCTTCCAGGCGGTTGCTCCACTCGTAACCGATATCGATCTGTCGATGGATGACCGGTTCCTTTATGTTTCATGCTGGGGCACGGGCGATATGATCCAGTATGACGTATCGGATCCTTTCCATCCGAAAGAAACCGGCCGGGTCAGGATTGGTGGTATCGTTTCGCGGGCCACCCACCCGAAGGCCAACAATCGTGCTCTCAATGGCGGGCCGCAAATGGTTGAAATCAGCCGGGACGGAAAGCGTGTTTATTTCACCAATTCGCTTTATGGCGCCATCGATCCGCAGTTCTATCCGGACGGCATCGACGGCTGGATGGTGAAGCTTGACGTCGGGGAGAACGGCGGGATCGCATTCGACGAGAATTTCTTCGTTGACTGGCCGAAAGGTCATCGTCCGCATCAGGTGCGGCTGGAAGGGGGCGACTGCTCATCGGACTCGTATTGCTACCCTTGATGAGGCCGGTATCCGCGAAACGAATGGCAGCGTAGATGGTAGCCATGTCACCGTGGCTGGTGCTTGCTGGCCTTGGCGTCTTTCACGGTCTCAATCCCGCAACGGGCTGGCTCTTTGCCGTGGCGCTTGGTCTGCACAGAAGGAGCCGCAAAACAGTTTTCCTGTCTGTAATTCCCATCGCCATAGGACACGCGATTTCGATCGGTGTTGTTGCATTTTTGGCCGTGTTGCTCGGCCTGATCATCGACCAGCGTATTCTGGAAATTATCGCCGGCGTGGTGTTGCTCGCATGGGCTGTCTATTACGCCACATATGGCCATCGTCACCGTGTCAGGGTCGGCATGACCACGGGAATGACAGGGCTTGGGTTGTGGTCATTCCTGATGGCGACCGCCCATGGGGCAGGCCTCATGCTGGTGCCGGTTGTCATTCCACTTTGCCTTTCGAATAGCCCCGCCAAAGAGCTGACAGCGGCGGGTTCATTGCCGATCGCCCTGGCAGCTATCGGCACGCACATGGCAGCGATGCTCGCGGTGATCCTGCTGGTAGCAATCGCGGTTTACGATTGGTTTGGCCTCGCATTCTTGCGCCGCGGATGGATCAACTTTGATGCCATCTGGATCGCGGCGCTTGCGATTGCGGGTATTGTCCTGATTGCCTGAGGGGCTGTTGGTATTCACACTCGGACGGCCTGCAAATGGCGTTTTTCTGTGCTTCCGGTGCTCACGTACCAGAATGTACGCTGCGCTCCGGTGCTCGAAACCACCATTTTCGCCGCGTCATAGCGTGAATCTCAACGGCCCCTAGAGCGAGTTTTGTCTACTCAGAGCTGGATCTGTTCAATACTCGAGCTTCGGATACCAATCCTTGCCGCGACCTTCGGGCGTTGCATCGAAAATGGTCCACAGTGGCATGGGATCTAGTGCGCCGCGCGGGTCCTGCCCGGGATCGGCGGTCGCTACGCCCATTTCCTCGCTCCAGAAGTGGCTGATTGTGCCGTCGCGACGGGTGAAGACGTTGAATGCGGCTCTATCTTCGTCCTCGGCGCTTACATAGTCGCGAGTATAATCGCCGCTCATGTCCGAGTAGAGCTTGAGGCCGTGCCAGCCGTGTTCCTTCTTGAAGGCGACAAGCCGGTCGATCGGCGAAACTCACAGGGCCGTGCTCACCCTCAAACCGATAATTCCTGGAGACTTCGCCGCCAGGTGGCAATGCCCGGCGTTGCTCGGCAACACGCTCGATATGGCGCCGCAATTCGATCTCTTCGGCCAACAGCGCATTGCGCGCCTGCCGGTATTCATTGTTTTCGTTCGGAAAGTGCGCTTCGCTCAGCTTCACGAGCTCCGCTGCGGGTGTCAGTAGATGGGTGGTGTTCATGATCGATCCGTTGGGTGGTTGTGTATTCGATCCGGCGGCCCAGTCGCAGGGATGAGCCCGCCACAGAGAAGTCTATGGCATTATAACGTTGATATCAACGTATCATATTGTTAGATGTTCCAATTCGCCTCCCGCGTGCTCTCGCTGAGGGCAAATTCGATTTTGCGATGCTCAAATTAAAATCACTCTGATGCTTTTTAATGCGGTTCGGTTCACCCTGCGCCGAAATCAGAGGCGCTTTTTCCGAACTCACTGTCGTTTCACTGGCTAACGTCGCGATCACTCGCAAGAAGGGAGGATATCTGCGTCTGCCCCGCCTGTCATGAATCGTTCTTATTTCGACGGTCGGCCCTCTGGATGCTGCAATTTTTGAAGAAATTCGAGACGGCCAGATGAATTGGCATGGAACATGCTTTGTCTTCTCATGGTGCAAGCTGGCGTTACTCGATCATCGGAATATCCTGGATCGCTACGCCTTCAGACAAGGAAGGTAAAAAAATGACAAAATACAAGCTCGAGTATATTTGGCTGGATGGATACACCCCGGTGCCGAATCTTCGCGGCAAGACGCAGGTCAAGGAGTTCGATAGTTTTCCTGCACTTGAGGATTTGCCGATGTGGGGTTTCGRCGGCAGCTCCACGATGCAAGCGGAAGGCAGAAGTTCGGATTGCGTGTTGAAGCCAGTGGCCATCTATCCTGATAGCGAGCGCAAGAACGGTGCTCTTGTCATGTGCGAAGTCATGATGCCGGATGGCGTTACGCCGCATCCTTCGAACAAGCGCGCATCAATCCTCGATGACGAAAATGCATGGTTCGGATTCGAACAGGAATATTTCTTCTACAAAAATGGCCGTCCACTCGGCTTCCCGGAAGCCGGATATCCAGCACCACAGGGGCCATATTACACGGGCGTTGGCTATAGCAGCGTCGGTGATATTGCCCGCAAGATCGTCGAAGAGCATCTCGATGTTTGCCTGGCAGCGGGCCTCAACCACGAAGGCATCAACGCCGAAGTGGCCAAAGGCCAGTGGGAGTTCCAGATCTTCGGAAAGGGTTCCAGAAAAGCTGCCGACGAGATTTGGCTGGCGCGCTATCTATTGCAGCGTTTGACCGAAAAGTATGGCATTGACGTTGAATACCATTGCAAGCCGCTCGGCGATACCGATTGGAATGGTTCGGGCATGCACGCCAATTTCTCCACGCAGTATATGCGGGAAATCGGCGGCAAAGAGTATTTCGAGCAGTTGATGAGTGCCTTCCAAAGTGCGACGGCCGATCATATCGCCGTCTATGGCCCCGACAATCATCTACGCCTGACTGGCAAGCACGAAACGCAGTCCATTCATACGTTCAGCTACGGCGTGGCTGATCGCGGCGCATCCATCCGGGTACCGCATAGCTTTGTAAACAATGGTTACCGTGGATATCTCGAGGACCGCCGCCCGAACTCACAGGGCGACCC
>NZ_JBFUMG010000280.1:0-5721 GCF_054049495.1 Phyllobacterium sp. P5_D12
GAGAAAATCCTGCACGCTCAATGTCGTTTGTGTGGTGCGGAAACCATAATCGGCCAGCACATCGATCGTGCGCGAACGGGTAATGCCCGAAAGAAATGTTCCATTGGGCGCCGGCGTGAAAATATGGCCGTCCTTGACCATGAAAATATTGGACGTGCCGGTCTCGGCGACATTGCCTAGCATGTCCAGCAGTAGCGCATTGTCGAAGCCACGCGAACGCGCTTCGAGAATGGCCCTAGCATTGTTGGGATAGAGACAGCCCGCCTTGGCATTGGTTGGCATGGTCTCGATAGTCGGGCGGCGGAATGGCGAGATGCTGAGCGAAAAGCCGCTCGGCTCGATCATCGGCGCCTCATAGAGGCACAGGCAAAACCGGGTTGACTCCGGATCGGCGGGGACGCCCATATAGCCGCCATGCTCGCCCCAGTACATTGGCCGGATATAGACGGCCGTGTTGCCGTCGAACTTCTTCAGGCCGTCCTTGGCGAGACCGATGATTTCCTCGGTGCTCATGGTCGGCATCAACCCCATGGCGATGGCCGATGTGTTGACCCGGGCCGCGTGCCTGTCGAGATCGGGCGAAACCCCTTCGAACCAGCGCCCGCCATCGAAGACCGTCGAGGCCAGCCACATCGCGTGGCTGCGCGGACCTATCAGGGGCACATTTCCTTCGTACCAGTCGCCATCGACATAGGTCCATGTCACTGTTTGGGCTTGAGTATTAACCGCCATGATACTGATTCCGTCCCGCTGGTAATTTTTGCCACCTTATCTCCCCCCTTGCGGGRGAGAAAGCGATTTCAGCATCTTAGCCTCTTTGCTAAGTGCTAGAAATCGCAAGAGAGGGCATTCGCTTCACTGAACTACCCCCTCACTTGGATTTTCCAAGGATTTAGCGAAGAGGCTAAATCCAGGAAAATCCTTTCTCTCCCACAAGGGGAGAGATAACCGGCGTTCTCACAAAGTGTTTATCCGAAGTTGAACGGCCAATTCCGTTGCGTGCGGGCTTTTTGTTGCGGCGCGGCAACAGTCGGCCAGCCGCCTTGTTTGCGCCCTATTGTCAACGGTTAGCCGCCATATTCATTGTGCGTTTAGGCGGCGCAACTTCCCGATCGTCCATCCCGTCACCAACCTGGTTCAATGATGCAAAACACACTTTCCCGTCGCGGCTTTCTGGCTGCATTGACTGCAACCGCCGCAGCCGGTCTCGCAGGCTGCGCACAGATCCGCGACGACAGGCCAGTCATCCAGGTCGATGACTATGGCAATCCCCTCTCGACGCCGCAAATGGATGTCGACCCGGCTTTCGCTTCGTTTCAATCCATGTATTCGGCACGCGAAGACGACGGCTATCAACTGCCGGCGATCCCGATCGAAAAGATGGACAAGCGCTATCTTCGGCAGATCGTGCAGGATCCGACCGGCGAACAGCCGGGGACGATCGTCGTCGATACGACCGACAAATTCCTGTATCAGGTGCGCGAAGGCGGACAGGCGATCCGCTATGGCGTTGGTATCGGCAAGGAAGGTTTCGCCTGGTCGGGCCGCGCCGTCGTCCAGTGGAAGCGCCACTGGCCGACCTGGACGCCGCCAGATGAAATGGTGGCCCGCCAGCCGGAACTGGTGCAATACAGCGCCAGGAATGGCGGCATGCAGCCGGGGCTTAAAAATCCGCTCGGCGCCCGGGCGCTTTACCTCTTCAAGGATGGCGTCGACACGCTCTACCGCCTGCACGGCTCGCCGGAATGGTGGTCCATCGGCAAGGCCGTGTCATCCGGCTGCGTGCGTCTGATCAACCAGGACATCATCGACCTTTATGACCGTGTGCCGAACAAGACGCCGGTTCTCGTCACGTAAGTTGCGCTCGATACGGACATCAAAAGGCCGATGGATCGCTCCATCGGCCTTTTTTCTTTGCCGGCCATATGCCGGAGGGAGGAGCTACGTCTGGCGCCGTGAGCCTCGGGGGCAAACCTATCTCTTCTTGCAGCTGATCAGCACTGAATTTCCATCGGTATATTTGCTGCGCAAGGTGTAGAGCCAGCCCTGGCACTCCTGCATGGAAGTGAAGCAGCGAAAGAACGAGACCGTCGTATTGTCACCGCCCATGGAAAGGATCGGGTTGTCGGTGGTGCCAGTATATTGCCCGAGGATAATCCCGGAGCCGCGCGGCGGCGTGTTGCAGCGCTGACCGGCATATTCGCTGACATTCTTGCGAACCGCTTGTGCTTGCGACACGCCGGTGAAAGCAAGAATGGGCTGCGCCAGTAGACCAAGGCCGAGTAACAGGGCGAATGCGCTTCTMTTCATCTAAAATCTCCGAGGCTATTCAAGAACAAACCAAGCCTCCAAATCCCCCGAGCGGGCGTCGTGTATTTATAGCTCATTTCGACGCGCAGGTAAGTGCGCGGACGCCGCAGCACGGCGAAGTGAAGGTAACGTGAAACGGCTAGCGCCCTGCTGTCAGCACCTTTTGACAGGTCGGTGACAAGCGGGCGAGATTGTTCCGCAAGCATGCGATACCGCGCCCGCCACCCAGGGCGACCGAGCTGCAGAGCCTGCGGAAGTCCGGGCCGCACGATTGGCGGACGATCATCATCTCCTGGCGTGGCGTGAACGACGGCGCGGGCATCGCTGTTGCGGCGGGTGCAGTTGCGGCAGGAGCAGTCGCGGTTGCGGCCGGTGCGGTTGCGGCTGGGGCGGCTGCCGTGCCGGTTGAAGATGCTGCCGGTGCTGACTTGCCGCCTCCGAGCGCCGCCAGTGCCGACTGGCACGCGGAGGAAAGTGACGAGTTATGCTGCTGCAAACAGGTGAGTGCGGCTTTGCCTCCAGGTTGCACACCCGAACACTGCGCCATGAAATCGGACCGGCAAGCGGATTTGATGGCGCTTTGCTGCGCTGCTGTTGGTTGCTGGGCGGCTGCGGAACCGGCGAAAACACCGGCCGTACAAAGCATGGTTATAAACAGGCCGCCTCTGCGGTCTGTACATTTTCTGGTTTCTTCGAACATCGAACCTCTCCCTGGGGAATGCGATCCCAGGGAGAAGTTGGCATGCAGGACGGGCGAAGGACAGTACGTTACAGTTACGAGAGGCCGGACGCGGCGAGCGCCACGTGCACGTCCTTTCCAGTTCAAACGCCAGCTTTTCCGACCAGTTTCAGCGCATAGGCATAGACATACGCGACCTCTTCCAACCGCGAGAAGCGCCCCGAGGCACCGGCGTGTCCGGCATCCATGTTGATGCGGAAAAGTACCGGATTGCCGTCCGTCTTGAAGTCCCGCAGCTTTGCCACCCATTTCGCCGGTTCCCAGTAGGTCACACGCGGATCGGTGAGGCCAGCGACGGCAAGGATCGGCGGATAATCCTGAGCGACGATATTATCGTAGGGCGAATAGGAGGCCATGTAGGCGTAGTCGGTGGCCGAGGTGATAGGATTGCCCCATTCGGTCCATTCCGGCGGGGTGAGCGGCAGCGTGTCGTCGAGCATGGTATTGATGACATCGACGAAGGGCACTTCGGCAATGACGCCGCCAAAATTGCCTGGCGCCATGTTGGCGATGGCACCCATCAGCAAGCCACCCGCCGAACCACCCTGCGCGACGATGCGGTCATGGCTGGTGAAACCTTCAGCGACGAGGTGTTCGGACGCGGCGATGAAATCGGTAAAAGTGTTCTTCTTCTTGAGGCGCTTGCCGTTTTCGTACCAGTCATAGCCTTTGTCCTTGCCGCCGCGAATATGGGCGATGGCATAGATGAAGCCACGATCGGCGAGGGACAAGCAGTTGGTGTTGAAGCTCGCCGGAATGGTGATGCCGTAGGAGCCATAGCCGTAAAGCAGGCAAGGCGCCGAACCGTCGATCTTCGTGTCGCGAGAATAGACGATTGAAATGGGTACGATCTCGCCATCGGGAGCGGGGGCGAGCAGGCGGCGCGTGATATAATCGTCAGGATTGTGTCCGGAGGGAACTTCCTGCGTCTTGAGCAAGGTGCGCTCGCGCGTGCGCATATTGTAGTCGTAGAGCTGGGTCGGCGTGGTCATGGACGAATAGGAGAAACGAATGATCTCCGTGTCATATTCGGCGCTGCCCTGCAGACCAAGCGCATAGGCTTCTTCATCAAACGATATCGAATGTTGCTCGCCCGAATGGCGGTCACGAATAATGATGCGCGGCAGGCCGTTCTCGCGCTCAAGCCAGACGAGGTGATTGCTGTAGGCCGAGTGACCGAGGAGCAGGCGTCCGGCCTTGTGGGCAACGACCTCGGTCCAGTTTGCCTTTTCCGGCGCATTCACCGGCGCGCTCATGATCTTGAAATCCTTGGCGCCATCGGCATTCGTAAGGATGTAGAAGACATCGCCGCCCTCGGTGAGGCTATATTCGACACCGCTCTGCCGTTCGATGACGAGTTTCGGTTCGGCGGTATCGTCATTGGCCGGCAGCAGCCACATTTCCGACGTTTCGTGATCGTGAATATCGATGAAGACAAAATCGTTGAGTGTGCTGCCGCCGACGCCGAGGAAGAAACCGGGGTCTTTCTCCTCGTGGATCAGGCGATCCTCGCTCTCGGGCTGGCCGAGCTTATGGTAGAACAGCCGGGACGGCCGATGATTGGCATCGACGCGCGTATAATAAAAGCCATTCGACTGGGCATTCCACACGCCGCCGCCGGATGTATCGCTGACCGTCTCGGTGGTGTCCTGCAGGGTCGCGAGGTCACGCACCTTCAGCGTGAAGAACTCGGAGCCCTTGTCATCGAAGCCCCAGATCATCTTGCTGTGATCGGGAGAGTGATCCGCCGAGGCAAGCCGGAAATAGGCCTTGCCTTCGCCTTCGAGGTCACCGTCAAGCAGCATGGTCTCCGCGCCGCCGTCGCGCGGCGTGCGGAAAAAGCGTGGCTGCTGGCCGCCGGTCTTGTAGGACGTTCCGTAGGCGTAGGGCCCGTCTTTGGACGGAACCGAGGAATCATCCTCCTTGATCCGGCCCTTCATCTCGTCGAAAAGCCTCACCTGAAGATCCTTGGTGTCGGCCATCAGCGATGACTGGTAAGCGTTTTCCGCTTCGAGATGCGAACGGATCGCCGGATCCAGCGTTGAAGGGTCGCGAAAAACATCCTGCCAGTTGTCAGCGCGCATCCAGCCGTAATCATCTGTACGGGTGATGCCGTGGCGCGTATCGGATATGGGGTGCTTCTCGGATTGCGGCGCAGGGATGCTCAAAAAACGGGGCGTATCGGTCATGGAAAAACTTTCAAGGGATGAACCGGCGGATGCAACAATCCGCCGGAGGGGGCAATCATTAAAAGGTGTAAAGCAAGTTGCGGGCCGGTCAATCCTGATCAAAGACTAACGCGTTGCCATTCATGCAATAGCGCAGGCCGGTAGGAGGAGGGCCGTCCGGGAAAACATGGCCGAGATGCGCATCGCAATCGGCACATTTTATTTCGGTTCGCAACATGCCATAGGAGCGATCCTCGATCGCATTGACCGCATCAGGCTCGATAGGGGCAGTGAAACTCGGCCAGCCTGTGCCGGATTCATATTTGGTTTCAGAGCGATAGAGCGGGCGATCGCAGCAAACGCACTTGTATAATCCCTTGAGTTTACTGTCGAAGTTCGGACTGGAAAACGCGCGCTCCGTCCCGTGATTTCGGGTGATTTGATATTGCTCCGGCGTGAGCTGTTCACGCCACTCGGCGTCCGTTTTAACGACCTTGAATGTCT
>NZ_JBFUMG010000281.1:0-5702 GCF_054049495.1 Phyllobacterium sp. P5_D12
TTGCCGCTTTTGTCGCCCTATTTGCTCGTGGCGATGCTCCTACGGATCATCTTTGAGTTCAGGGCCTTCGATAATGTCTATGTGATGACCGCAGGAGGGCCTGCGAACGCGACGTTGGTGCTCTCCATTTACGTCTATCACACGTCCTTCTTCAGCTTCGATCTCACGCTGGCTTCGGCTGCGTCGTGGATTATGCTGTTGATCGTCCTGATAGTCTCCCTGCTCCTGATAGCAGCCATACGTCAAAAGGAACCCGACTGATGAAATCCCTGTCGCACACAGGCTACAGGAAAGGATGCTACTACGCCTTCGTGTATGGCGCATTGATCTGCTTGCTTGTAATCTTCCTGCTGCCGCTGCTTTGGGTACTTGGACTGTCCTTGAAGACGCGCGAGCAGATTTTCACGACACCGCCACTCTTTCTGTGGTGGCCGACCATGGAGAACTATTTCGCGGTCTTGTCTGAGGGGAACTTTCTGGTTTCCTTCTGGAACAGCTTTTTGGTGACCACCTCGACAGTTTTGGTCTCCCTGTTTGCTGGCATACCTGCGGCCTATACCATCGCCCGATTCCGCTTCCCCGGTCGCAAACTCATCTTCTTTTCGCTGCTCTTCATGCGGATGCTGCCGCCAATTGCGGCACTTTTGCCATTATATGTGATGTTCAGTCTTGTGGGACTGAACAGCTCCAGGACGGGCCTCATCCTGGCCTATACGACATTCAGTCTACCCGTGATTGTTTGGGTCACGCGCGACTTCTTCAAAAGTGTGCCGCGCGACTTGGAAGAAGCGGCCTATATGGACGGCGCGTCCCGGACGGGGGCTTTCCTCAGGATCGCCTTGCCCTTGGCCAAACCGGGAATCACAACCGCGGCCATCTTGTCGCTGCTCCTTGCCTGGAACGACTTCATCTTCGCGGCCATTCTCACCAATAACGTCACGCGAACATCGCCGGTCCTCCTAAGCACTTACGCCGGTAGCGAGACCGGGACCGATTGGGGAGCCATCGCGGCATCCGGCATTCTGGTTCTCCTGCCCGTGATCGTGTTCTCGCTGATCGTTCAAAGGCACCTTGTACCTGGCTTGTCGTCAGGAGCGATAAATGATGCTAGAATTCCCTGACCGGTGATGGAGGGAGCCATGTCCAGTTCGAGCAAGGCTGGTCTGATCAATCGACGGACGTTGCTTGGATCGACTTTGGCCGGCATCAATCTGGCCGCACTCGGCTCGTCGACGACAGCCCGCGCGGAGCTTGGAAAAAAGCCTTCAAAGCTCGTTGTCCTCGGCGACAACGCCTCATGGAAGGGAACGATCCTCCAAGACGCGATTCCCGCCTTTAAAAATGACACGGGCATAGACGTCGAATACGTGCAGTTGCCCATAGACGCTCTGGTCGTACGGTGCCGGGCCGAAATGTCCGGCCMRGRACCYACGAGCTTCGATATYGTGCAGATGGGCTCCTCCATGRTSGGATGGATGCACGCTTATGTTGAGGATCACAATCGTTTGTTGGCGTCCGCTGCCGGCAAACATGCATCCGATTTCGACATGGSTGATTTTKCGCCCCGAACGATCGATGCCGTATCCGTTGACGGCAAGCTATGCGGCATTCCCTATCGGGGAACYATTTATATACTYCACTACCAAAAGGAATTGCTCGMRGCCGCAGGCTTTTCAAGCCCACCGTCGACYTTCGCCGAATTCCAGGCSGCTGCRGYYGCTTTGACRAAGTCAGGTGCRCCCCTCCGGTACGGTTTGGGAACATGCGCTCGTCAGGGGCCGGCGATCAGCAAYCACTTCWGTCCGTTCCTGTTGTCTTCAGGTGGTTCGTTCTACGATCTGAAGACGCGGAAGATCATGATCGATACRGAGGAATCCATCRGTGCGYTGGARTATTATGCGGACTTGATGACCAGGCACAGGGTAATACCTCCGGAGGCAGTGACCTGGGAATGGGATGAGATCATTGCGAACGGCCAGAACGACCGTTATGCCATGGCCGTCACGCTGAACGCGACGGGGACTCTACTGAACAAATCGAAAGCGTCTAAAACAGCCGGGCGGTGGGGTTGGACTGTCGTGCCGGGGGCTCAGAAACGCGAACAGACCAAGAGCATGTTTTTTGTATGGTCGTTCGCTGTACCATCAGCATCAAAGAATAAAGAATGGGCTTTCGAATTCATTCAACACATTACGAGCAAGGAATGGGCCCGGCGGTCAATGGAAAAGGGAAATGCTTCCGCTCGACTGTCCGTTTTGACCGATCCGGAGATCGTCGAAGCATATGGCTGGACCGCAGCGGCCGCCGAGCAGATGAAGACCGCCGAGCCCAACCCGAATGACGCCAATTGGCCCTCGCTCGAGCTTGATCTCCGCACGGGCATTTCAAGCACGCTGCAAGGTCAAACGACAGCCAGAGACGCGTTGCACACCGTCGCTGACAGTTGGAGGCTCAAATTCAATCGCTTGAGGTTATGATGTAACGTCGACAGCCCTTCGTGCCGAAGTTCATTCATCCAATCCAAAAATCAACCCTTTGATCGCATATTCCAAAAAGCTCACCCGGCGTTTACTGCTCTAGCACCGATGAAAGCCCCCTGCTGATCCCAATGACTTAACAATTCTTAACATCTCGAAACTTTCCTTTCTTCTTCAACGGGCATTTCCTTGCAGCGAAACGGTTGAAGGGGGTGATGATGTCTACAAACGGAAGAAAGTCGGCGGTTGTGACACAGGGTCTCGGTGCAGCCATAGCTCAGTATCTGGCAGCCGACCGTTTCAGTGTCCTCATCAATTCTGCATCCCAATCGAAGTTTTTGCGAACCGCTGCTGCTATTATTGCGGCAGTCGTTTTCCTGCTGGACGCGTTGACATCCTTGGACATCGCCATTGCGGTGCTCTACGTGCTCGTGGTCTTGCTGTCGCTTAATTTTGCGACCCAGACAGGGCTCATTCTGATCGGCGCTGGCTGTATCGGACTTACCGTTTTAGGGTTTTTGATTTCGCATGGCCAAGGGCTGCCCGCACTCGAAGGTTCGATGGGCCGTTGCTTCGTCAGCCTTGCTGCCATTGGGATCACAACATTCCTTGCTTTCAGGGTGAAAGCTGCGATCGGTGTTTTGGCCGAAAGTGAACAGCGCTACCGCACAATTTTTCTGGCGACAGGTGTCGGCATCCTCCAGATGGATTTCACAGGCCTCAAAGCCGCTATCGATAGGCTCAAAGTCGGCGGCGTGCGGGACATCGATCATGCGCAGAGGCTTGATGTGGCTTTCCCCAACGAGGTGCCGAAAACCACAAAGCTGATCAACGCGAATGATACAGCTCTGACAATGTTCAATGTCGCCAATATCAACGCGCTGGAGACCATGCTGCCGACACTCATCACCGCGGATATGGACAAGGCCTGGAAACTCCTTGCGGCGATCTGGTCCGGCAAGTCGAGCTATGAAGCCGAAACGGTGATCAACAATGCGGAAGGCCGGCAGCTGGTCGTTTTATACAATGTCGCTTTCCCCGCAAATCGCCCGGCTCTCGATATGGTCTTGATAAGCATCATGGATGTAACCGGCAGGCGGGAAGTCGAAAACCAGCTTCATGCAGCGCGAACGGAGTTGGCGCATGTCGCCCGCGTGGCAACGCTTGGCGAGCTGACCGTATCGATCGCTCATGAACTCAACCAGCCTTTGGCCGCCGTGGTCACCAACGGAGGAGCCGGCTTGCGCTGGCTCAAGCGGGATGTACCGGACCTTGAGAAAGTTCAATCTTCGATGGAAGGGATGATTGCCGATGCACAACGTGCCAGCGACATCATCAAGAACTTGCGGGCTCTATCGGTGAAGGCACCTCCGAAGCCGATACATATTAACCTGAATGAGGTTCTCGATGAGACGGTGGCGCTTGTTCGGCGTGAAATTGACATCAATCAGGTAAGCTTGCGGTTCGATCTTGCAGCCGATCTGCCAGAGATCAACGGTGATCGCGTRCAACTGCAACAAGTARTCCTGAATTTGCTGTTAAATGCCATCCAGGCAATGGCACATGTGGCTGGYAACACTCGGAAGCTGCTTATAGAGACGTTTGCCGAGGAACAGTCTGCTCTCGTGAAAATCCACGAYAATGGCCCCGGCCTTACGCCTGAAACCCGAAAGAAACTGTTTAGCCCCTTTTATACGACGAAGCCGGACGGAATGGGCATGGGCTTGTCSATCTGCCGCTCGATCGTGAATGCACATGGGGGAAGCATCAGTGCAAGTTCCGAACCGGGATCAGGCACCACGTTCGAATTCACCATTCCCTTGAAACAAGGGACCGGGTAATGGACGAACACAGCTCGCCACTTGTCTTTGTCGTTGACGATGATGCACATCTGAGAGAAGCGTTGGCCAATCTTTTCAGGTCGGTTGGTATGAGTGTAGAGCTGTTCGGCTCCACCTCCGAACTCCTTTACCGTCCTGCCAAAATTTCTGCCGGAAGCTGCCTTGTCCTCGATATTCGGCTTCCGGGCGTCAGCGGGCTCGACTTCCAGGACAAGCTCGCTAACCTTGGCAACAATATTCCCATCATCTTCATGACGGGTCACGGTGATGTTCCGATGTCTGTACGGGCGATGAAGGCTGGCGCCATTGATTTTCTCACCAAGCCGTTCCGCGACCAGGACATGCTCGATGCGGTCTCGAATGCGCTCGTTCTTGACCGGGCTCGCCGGACGAGCGATGGCGAACTGTCTGCACTGATGACGCGGTATGAAAGCCTGACGGCTCGAGAGCGTGAGGTAATTGCCCTGGTGACAAGCGGCCTCATGAACAAGCAGATCGGATGGGAGCTTGGCCTGAGTGAGATAACGGTCAAAATCCATCGTAGTCATCTGATGGAAAAAATGGCTGTGCGAACCCTTGCTGAACTCGTCAAGGCCTATGAGGCCCTTCGGCCTGTCTTGAACAAGTGATGTCTGCTTAGACGATTGCCGCGGCACGGCAGCGAATGTTGGGAGCAGCATAAGGCCCGGCGGTCAGACGAAGCCGACCTGAAACGAACATTTCAACGGTCCTGCTTCAAGCCGCGCAGCTGTCAAATTGCACGTGCAGCCGCTCGTATTGGGATGGGTAATTGATACGAACCCATTCCGTGGCGCCGCGCAGATATGCGATTTCGACCGCACTGCCGAGATCAACCTCCAGATCGTGGATTTTGTGCTCAAGGTCCTTCATCCGGCTCGCAGTCGCCAGGGCCTTTCTGTCTTTTGGGTTATTTGTCATTGTCATTCCATCTGTTGGCCGCTCAACGGCGGGTTGACGAGGTGGCGGACGCGCTGGCTTGAATTAACCAAGCCCGTTCCAGACCTGATCCTCCCAAATATTGTTCTCCCATTCCGGGAAGACCTTACGAGTATCGCTTCGATAATACTTGCTGCCGTGTCCAGACGTCTTTTCCATGTGCCGCGTTCGATCAGAGGCGAACGAGCCAGAGGTCCCATGACCGGGCACGAAACCTGCGGAAATCGCCGTGGAGATGACAACGGCAGCTATTGTATGGGTCAAAAGGTTTTTCATAGTTGCTATGTTACATTGGCTTTTGGAGAATGAAATTATGCTTCGGATGTACATAATTATACATTGGTATAATCGTGTCCTGACTAGTATTGGACGCCTCCAATGATGTGGGAAGTTGGACGGTAAAGCTGCGGGCTATGAGACAAAAGAC
>NZ_JBFUMG010000282.1:0-5662 GCF_054049495.1 Phyllobacterium sp. P5_D12
GCCTTCGATCGATGAGACATTGCCATTGCCGAACTTGATGTGGAACACGCGGTCGCCCACATCGAAATTCGAGGGCGTTTCGCTGACGGATTTTGCCACGAGTTCGCCATCGATCGTGCGGCCCTTCACCGAACCGCGCCCAGCGCCGAGAACGGAATCCGTTTCGCCGTAGCCGATGCGCTCCACCTTTGCGCCGGAGCGCGAGCCCCAATTGTTGCGTGTCGCATCGGAGCGGTTTTGCTGGGCGCGTTGCCAGCCGGGGGTCGAATAGGTATTTTCGAACGGGTCGGCGCGGTCGAAGCGCGATTGGCCGTAGCCGCCGYCCCGGCCGCCATAGCCTCCGTAACTATCGCCGCCCGCTACCACGTCCACATGCGCTTCCGGCAACTCTTCGAGAAACCGGGAAGGGATCGTCGATTGCCACAGGCCGTGAATACGCCGGTTCGAAACGAACCAGATATGCAGGTTCTTCTTGGCGCGCGTCAGTCCGACATAGGCGAGGCGGCGTTCTTCTTCGAGCCCAGAGCGGCCGCCTTCATCCAGCGCGCGCTGGTGCGGAAACAGGCCTTCCTCCCAACCTGGAAGGATGACTGTCTCAAACTCAAGGCCCTTGGCCGAGTGAAGCGTCATGATATTCACGGCATCGAGGTTTTCGTTCTGCTCGGCATCCATGACCAGCGCGACGTGTTCGAGGAAAGAGCGCAGCGACTCATATTCCTCCATCGAGCGGATCAGTTCTTTCAGGTTTTCCAGCCGCCCCGGCGCCTCGGCGGAGCGATCCGCCTGCCACATGGCCGTATAACCGGATTCGTCGAGGATTTTCTCGGCGAGCTCCGTATGCGGGGTCGTGTCAATCTGCGCCTGCCAGCGCTGGAAATTTTCCACCACTTCGCGCAAGGCGGAGCGCGGCTTGGGCTTCAGCTCTTCCGTCTGGACGAGGTCGGCTGCCGCATCGAGCATGCTGATGTCGCGGGCCCGTGCATAATCATGCACCTGCCGGATTGCCGCTTCGCCGAGGCCGCGCTTGGGCGTGTTGATGATGCGTTCCAGCGCGAGATCGTCAGCGCCTTGCGCCACGACGCGGAAATAGGCCAGCGCATCGCGGATTTCGAGACGTTCATAAAACCGCGGGCCGCCGACCACCCGGTAATTCAGGCCGAGCGTGACGAAACGGTCTTCAAACTCGCRCATCTGGAACGAGGCGCGCACAAGGATCGCTATATTGTTGAGTAGGTGGCCCTTGCGCTGGGCTTGCTCGATCTCTTCGCCGACAGCGCGAGCTTCCTCTTCCGAGTCCCACGAGGCGTGCACATTGACCTTCGCGTCTTCAGGATTGGCCGCATCGGTGAAGAGGGTTTTACCGAGACGGCCTTCATTGTGCGAGATCAGGAACGAGGCGGTACCGAGAATATGCGCCGTCGAGCGGTAGTTCCGCTCCAGCCGGATCACAACAGCGCCGGGAAAATCCTTCTCGAAGCGCAGGATATTGTCCACTTCCGCGCCGCGCCAGCCATAAATCGACTGGTCATCATCGCCGACACAGCAGACATTCTTCGACCCCTGCGCGATCAGCCGCAGCCACATATATTGCGCGGTATTGGTGTCCTGATACTCGTCGACGAGGATATAGCGGAACTTGGCGTGATATTCCTTCAGTACATCCGGATAGGCGCGGAACATCCGGATCGGATGGCAAAGCAGATCGCCGAAATCGCAGGCGTTCAGCGTCTTCAGGCGGTTCTGGTAGGCGCTATAAAGCTCGCGGCCCTTGCCATTGGCAAAGGCGCGCGCGTCGCCTTCCGGTATTTCGGAAGGGCCAAGGCCCTTGTTCTTCCAGCCATCGATCATGAGCGCAAACTGCTTGGCGGGCCAGCGCTTGTCGTCGAGGCCCTCGGCCTGGATGATCTGCTTGATCAGGCGGACGACATCATCCGTGTCAAGAATGGTGAAATCGGACTTGAGACCGACCAGCTCCGCATGACGCCGCAGCAGCTTGACGCCGATCGAGTGGAAGGTGCCGAGCCATGGCATGCCCTCTACTGCACCGCCAACCAGAACGCCGATACGTTCTTTCATTTCGCGGGCGGCCTTGTTGGTAAAGGTCACCGCCAGGATCTGGCTTGGCCAGGCTTTGCCCAGCGAAAGGATATGCGCGATGCGGGAGGTCAAAACGCGCGTCTTGCCGGTGCCGGCACCCGCCAGGACGAGCACCGGACCTTCCGTCGTTTCAACCGCCAGTCGCTGTTCGGGATTGAGCCCGCTCAGGTAGGGTGGAGCCCCACGCGCTTGCATGGCGCGCGCAGCTATGCCTGAAGGCTGGCGCGGCGGCACATCAGCTTCGTCGAAAAACGGCATATCGTCAGGCAATCCGGACATTTGAACCCAATGTAGTGATTCGGTACCGAAAAACCAGAAAAATGCGATACAAAAAGAGAACGGGCGGGCTTAGGCACAATCTTCTACACCTAAACTTGAAGTTGAAATATGCGCCAGGCGATATTGCGTCCTTTGGATTTACGGCATACCCATTTTGATTGAGACGACTCTTTGACTTGAGCACACCCTGACAACCGCCGGCACGTTCGCTGCCGCATGTCAGAGATCATTCGATCCTGATTGAGCTTGGAAAAGGACTCCCGCCCCATGGCAATCACTCTGACGGCCCTTGTTTTCTTCTTGATCGGTGCGGCACTTGGTGCCGGTGGTGTCTGGCTCGCGGTGCTTGGCGGCAGCTGGTATTATATCCTCGCTGGGCTGGCTTTCCTGATAACCTCCTATTTTCTCTTTCGTAAACGCGCCTCGGCGTTGCTCGTTTATGCGGTCCTGGTGATCGGTACGCTTGGCTGGGCCATCTGGGAGATCGGCTTTGACTGGTGGCAGCTCGCGCCGCGCGGCGGTGTCATCATATTGCTCGGGCTATGGTTGCTGACACCGTGGATTCGCCGTGGACTGAATGCCGGCACTGGCGCTCAGCGCACTTCGTGGGGGCCGGCCATTCCTCTGCTTCTTAGCGTCCTTGCTGCACTTGTGGTTGCCGGCTACTCCATGATGGGGGATCCGAAGCAAATCACGGGCGAGCTCAGCAAGGAGGTCATCGCAACCGAGCCAGATCTTGGCGGCAACGTTCCCGCCGACGATTGGCACCAATATGGTCGCACACCCTATGGTCAGCGCTATTCGCCGCTGAAAGAGATTACGCCAGACAACGTCAATAGTTTGCAGGTTGCCTGGACCTACCAGACCGGCGATGTGAAACTGCCCGATGATGTCGGTGAAACCACCTATCAAGTGACGCCGCTGAAAGTGCGCGACACGCTCTATATCTGCACGCCGCACAATTGGGCCATTGCGCTCGATGCAGCGACGGGCAAGGAAAAGTGGAAGTTCGACCCGAATGTCGGGTTCAATCCCGATCGCCAGCACCAGACATGCCGCGGCGTCTCCTACTACGCCGATCCGGCTTTGCAGCCCGGCCAGCCTTGTGCGGAACGGGTCTATMTTCCGACCTCAGACGCGCGATTGATTGCCCTTGATGCGGCAAACGGCCAGATCTGCCCCTCCTTCGCCGATAAAGGCACCCTGCATCTTGAAAAGGGCATGCCATACGATCCGGCGGGCTATTATTATTCGACCTCACCGCCCGTCGTCGCTGCTGGCAAGATCATTGTTGGCGGTGCGGTCAATGATAATTACTCGATACGTGAGCAGTCCGGCGTTATTCGTGCGTACGATATCAATACAGGCGCACTCATCTGGAACTGGGATTCAGGCAATCCCGACGTGACGACGCCCTTGCCGGAGGGCCAGACCTATACCCACAATTCACCCAACAGCTGGTCGGTTTCAAGCGCCGATGAAAAACTGGGGCTGCTCTTCGTCCCGCTCGGCAACCAGACGCCCGACCAGCTTGGTGCGGGACGGTCGGAGAATGTCGAGAAGTTCTCGTCGTCGATCGTTGCGCTTGACCTGAATTCCGGCCAGTTGCGCTGGGTACGCCAGACGGTTCATCACGATCTCTGGGACATGGATGTTCCCGCGCAGCCGACGCTCCTCGATATCAATACCGCAACGGGTGCCATTCCAGCACTTGTCGGGCCGACCAAGCAGGGCGACATTTACGTTCTCGACCGGCGTACTGGCGAACCTATCCTGCCGATAGAGGAAGTCCCGGCGCCGACAGGTGCGATAGAGGGGGATCATACCGCTCCGACACAGCCCGTATCTGCTCTCAGCTTCATGCCGCAGCGTTTGACGGGCAAGGATATGTGGGGCGCGTCTATGTTCGACCAGCTAGCATGCCGCATCGAGTTCCTAAAATTACGCTACGAGGGCCGTTACACGCCGCCATCGCTGCAAGGATCGCTGATCTATCCCGGCAATTTCGGCGTGTTCAACTGGGGCGGCATTGCTGTCGATCCCGGGCGCCAGATCATGTTCGGCATGCCGACCTATCTTGCGTTTACCTCAAAGCTGGTTCCGCGTGCCGATGTTCCGCCACCGGGCGACAACACCAAGGGCAGCGAGCAGGGCCTCAATCGCAATGAAGGCGCCCCCTATGCGGTCATCATGGGACCCTTTGTTTCGCCGCTCGGCCTGCCTTGCCAAGCTCCACCATGGGGCTATGTGGCCGGGGCCGACCTGCGCACCGGCAAGATCACCTGGAAGCACCGGAATGGTACAGTGCGGGATTCGTCGCCGCTGCCTTTGCCGTTCAAGATCGGCGTTCCGGGCATTGGCGGTCCTATGATCACCGCCGGTGGCGTCGCTTTCCTCGGTGCTGCCGTGGATGATTACCTGCGCGCCTACGATGTCACGAGCGGCAAGCAGCTTTGGGAGGCACGCCTTCCAGCAGGCGGCCAGTCGACGCCCATGTCCTTCGCTTTGAACGGCAAACAGTATGTCGTCATGGTCGCCGGCGGGCACGGTTCTGTTGGGACCAAACCCGGCGACTATGTCATCGCCTATACCCTGCCGAAGTAGGGTATGGGCCGGATTGACTGCACTTCAAACCGCCTCTAACAATTGAGGCGGCAGATGCAGCCGGCCGCTCGCGGGCCTCACGGCTCAAGGTGAATGTATCGTACAAAACGTCGTTTCATCCTTTGATAGGTGAACGGGTCGGCAATGCGGGCACTGACTTTCCTCGTTCACCGTATGCGAAGGAAAACGATGCGTACATTCAATGACGCCAAGGCGATCGCCAAGTCGTTGCGCCAGGCACTCAAGCAAAAGAATATCGAGATCTCCCACAGCGAGGGGCTGGAACTCATCGCGGCGGGATTCGGTTTCGACAGTTGGAACGTACTTTCGGCGAAGATCGAGAATGAGTCGCCGACGACCAGTGCTGCCATTTCGTTTGGCCCGGCTATTCCGATCCTGCGGATATTCGATGTGGGGAAGGCCAAGGAATTCTATCTGGATTTCCTAGGGTTCACGCTCGATTGGGAGCATCGCTTTGGCGATAACTTTCCTCTGTATTGTCAGGTCTCGCGCTCTGGACTCACCTCGCATCTCAGCGAGCATTCCGGCGATGCCAGCCCCGGCGCACGTGTCTTCGTCCGCATGAAGGGTATCGATGCGCTTCATAAAGAACCTCACTCGAAAGACTACCGCTTCATGAAGCCCGGCATCGAACAACAGGATTGGGGGCGAGAGGTGATGG
>NZ_JBFUMG010000283.1:0-5658 GCF_054049495.1 Phyllobacterium sp. P5_D12
GCGCTACCGGTCTGAAAATCGAGTATCCGTTGACGGACGAGCCTTTCGGGCAACGCCGTTTCGGGTTTCATGATCCCTCCGGCCTGTGGATCGACGTGGTCGAACAGATCGAATCAGAGGCCGGTTTCTGGGACAAATATATGATCGGCGGCTAGCGCTCGCCCGGCACTGGCGTCGGGTTGCCCTCCTTGTCGAGGGCAACCATCACGAAATCGGCGTGCGTAACGCGTTCCATCAGATCCGAGAGGTAGCGTTGTGCCCAGGCCTCGACCTTTAACGTAATCGAAGTGCGTCCGACGCGGTCTATATGTGTATAGACGCACAATGTGTCGCCGATCTTGACCGGTTTTGCGAAGGCCATTTCCTTGACCGCGGCGGTCACCACCCTGCCCCTTGCTCGTTCAGCAGCCCTGATACCGCAGGACAAATCCATCTGTGCCATGACCCAGCCGCCGAAAATGTCCCCCGCTGCGTTCGCATCGGCCGGCATCGCCAGTGTACGCAGCGTCAATTCGCCGATAGGTTTGGTTTGTTCGCTCAACTGCTGTCTCCATCGATCAATGCGGATTTGCAGCATGATGCTTTGCAGCGGCAGATTTGGAAAGGGCCCGATACAAGAACTGTCGGAAACCCGACAGTGCGGGTCGCTGCGTGGTTTCGGCATGGCACGAAGTGTGGCCTAGTCTGATCGATAGTGAGCATCCGGAGGGATCATGAAAATCACAGATGTCAAAACCTTCGTGGTTGGCAATCCGCCGCCTTCTTTCGGTGGGACATGGTTTCTCTTCGTCAAACTCACCACCGATTCAGGTGTAGTCGGCTATGGCGAGGCTTACAATTCGACCATCAGCCCGCAAGTCATGCGTAGGGTCGTCGAAGACGTAGCCGAGCGCTGGCTTATCGGCGAGGACCCTCACCATATCGAGCGGTTCTTTCGCCGCGCCTATTCCAGCGGCTTTACCCAGCGCCCCGATGTGACGATCATGGGCGCGGTGTCGGCGCTTGAAATGGCCTGCTGGGATATCATCGGCAAGGAAGCCGACAAGCCGGTGTACGAACTGCTCGGTGGCAAGGTGCATGAACGGCTGCGCAGCTACACCTACATCTATCCCAAGCCGGAACTGGGTGAGACGTCGGCCATTTACTGGGACGCCGAAGCCTCTGCCGAGCGGGCGGCAGAATACGTCGCGCAAGGCTATACGGCGGTGAAGTTCGATCCGGTCGCCCCTTATACGTCGTTCGACCCGCGTCAACTGTCGCTGGAACAGCTTGATCTTGGTGAGAAATTCGCGCGGCTGGTTCGTGAAGCCGTCGGTTCCAAGGCTGATCTTTTATTCGGAACTCATGGTCAGATGACCCCAACCAGCGCTGTCCGGCTGGCAAAACGTCTGGAACCGTATGATCCCCTATGGCTGGAAGAGCCAGTACCGCCGGATATGCCGGAGAATATGGGCTATGTGCAGCAGCATACGTCGATCCCGATTGCTTCCGGTGAGCGCCTGACAACGAAGTATGAGTTTCAGCGCCTGCTGGTGAACCAGGCTGCAAACATCCTGCAAATGAATCTTGGCCGCGTCGGCGGCATACTGGAAGCAAAGAAGATCGCCGGGATGGCAGAAACTTTCCACGCCCAGATCGCGCCGCACCTCTATTGCGGCCCGATCGTCGGTGCCGCCAACATTCAGATATCAACCTGCAGCCCGAACTTTCTTATTCTCGAATGTATCCAGGCTTTCGGCGGCTTCCACGCCGATATTCTGAAGAAACCGATTCAATGGGAAGACGGATATGTCGTTCCGTCGTCGGAACCGGGCCTCGGCGTGGAGCTGGATGAAAAGGTGGCGGCGGCCCATGCCTATGAAGGCCACGAACTGCATCTCAACATGGGGCGCGATCCATTGATCGTATAATCGCGTATGCGGTGCGAATATTTATGTGAAACGATCGCCTCGGAACATGATTCCGCTATATTTCTCAAGCGAATATCGCCAATTATAGATTTAGATCCATTCCTCTGAAAGTTTCACCCGTGCCAATCTACATCGAGCTTGTTGGTAGCCTTGCTGCCGCGATCACTACACTGTGCTGGATCCCCCAGATCATCAAAATTGTCCGGCACCGCCAGACGGACAGCATTTCTCTCGTCACCAACGTTTCTCTCCCTCGGAGTCCTGCTCTGGCTGTTTTACGGAGTGATGATCAGTTCCTGGCCGGTCATGGCAGCAAATGGTGTAACCCTCTTGCTTATTCTCACAATTCTCGGGCTGAAGCTCCGCTACGGCTGAGAGGTTGCCATTTCAGATTGAGCAAGACGCCCGAAAATACAATTTCGGATGCGTTTCGCTTACTGCACGATATCGCCATGTTGAACAAACCACGGTTTCAACAGGCAAATCCCGGCTAAATGCACGCAATATTTCAAATCAAGCTGACAGATGAGGAAGCTGCCCCCGGAGGCCACGACAGGCGCTACCGTTTCCGCGACAAGTATCTCAAGATTGTTCGCGACGCACTGGACGACTGGATCATATACTACCAACCCGCACCTCGCGCAGGTACGCGTGTCATAGGGTCGACGGGATATTTCGCGACTGCGCGCGTCACTTCCGTCCATCCGCTGGCGGGTCGCCCGGGATATTCCGAAGCATCGCTTGAACAATATCTCGAACTTGAAGAGACGGTGCCGTTCAGCGTCCCTGGTTTCCAGCTCGACAAGAAATTCTATTTCGAAAAGAGCATGGTGCAGTCGGATGGCAGGATGAATTCGCATACGATCCAGCAGCAAGTTCGCGCGCTCTCCAATGAAGAATATAAAAAATTCGAGAGAACTGGCTTCAACTGGAGCGAAGAAGAAGAGCAGCTAGTGGGAACGGCTTCCTATGGTTTTGCCGAGGACCCACCGGAATCCGTCGAGCGCGACCGTATCCTGACATCCCGCACCTTCCGTGACCGCGTATTTCGGCAGCTGGTCAGCAAAGCCTACAATATGAGATGTGCAATGACGGGCATATCGATGCAGGCACCTGACGGCAGTTGTGAAATCGAATGCGCTCATATCCGACCGGTTAAACATTTCGGTCCAGACTCCATCAACAACGGCATTGCGCTTCTCCAATCGATTCACTGGATGTTCGACAATGGGCTTATTTCCATAGGCCCGGACTATGAAATTCTGAAATCGTCCCACTGTAATGAGCCCAAAATCGCCGGCCTAATCAACGAATCAGGAAAGATTACTCTTCCCAAAAATAGCAGCCATTCTCCCCATCCGGAATTTCTGCGCTACCATCGCGAGCATATATTCCTCCCATAAATTTGCATTGCTCATGACAGCCTGCTGTCAGGAGAAATTTGGAAAATCCAGTTTTCATCACTCGGGTCTTTCCATTTTGCCGGACTCCCACCATATTCAACCTATGGTTAAATCTCCTGACAGATATAACGCCGACGGTTTCGGCGAAGCGCCCCAACCTGAGCTGGAAGGCACTCCGCTTTCCGGTTCCGTCAGCGATTGGGCAAAGCAGATCACCGATGAGACCGAGAAAGCTCCGCCGAAGGCAGTCAAGGCAAAGAAGCCGGCAAGCAAAGAGTCCAGCGCGTCGCGTACGTCTCGTGGGACGTCGATTGGGGGATCGACCGATCCCAAGACGCGCGCTGCTGCGGGCCTCAACCCCGTGGCAGGACTGGATATCAATCTGGAAGACGCAGCCGGCATCATGCCTGGAGGCGCAACGGCTACCGTGGCTGCGCTATCCGCCCTGATCGAAAGCGGCAATCCGCTTTTCAAAAATGGTACCGCGTGGCAACCGCACCGCCCAGCCCGCCCGGATAAATCCGAAGGTGGCATCGCCATTCGGATGGAAACAGAGTTCACGCCATCTGGAGATCAGCCGACTGCTATCAAGGATCTGGTTTCCGGCGTCAAAGACCATGATCAGACTCAGGTTTTGCTTGGTGTCACGGGTTCCGGCAAGACCTTCACCATGGCGAAAGTCATTGAGGAAACACAACGTCCGGCGCTGATCCTGGCACCCAACAAGACCTTGGCCGCTCAGCTTTACGGTGAGTTCAAATCGTTCTTCCCGAACAACGCGGTCGAGTATTTCGTTTCCTATTACGACTATTACCAGCCGGAAGCCTATGTGCCGCGCTCCGACACCTATATCGAGAAGGAATCCTCGATCAACGAGCAGATCGACCGGATGCGCCACTCCGCTACCCGCTCGCTGCTTGAACGCGACGATGTGATCATCGTCGCCTCGGTGTCGTGCATCTACGGTATCGGCTCGGTCGAAACCTATACGGCGATGACCTTCGAGATGAAGATCGGCGACCGTCTGGACCAACGAGCGCTGCTCGCAGATCTCGTCGCGCAGCAGTATAAACGGCGCGACATGGATTTTACTCGAGGCTCATTCCGTGTGCGTGGCGATACGATCGAACTTTTTCCTGCCCACTTGGAGGATCGCGCCTGGCGCATTTCCATGTTCGGCGATGAGATCGAGGCAATTACCGAGTTCGACCCGCTTACCGGTCAAAAAACCGGCGACCTGCGTTCGGTCAAGATTTACGCAAACTCGCACTATGTGACGCCGCGCCCGACGCTCAATCAGGCGATAAAATCCATCAAGGAAGAACTCAAACACCGTCTGGTGGAGTTGAATGCAGCCGGCCGCCTGCTAGAAGCACAGCGGCTTGAGCAACGTTGTACTTTTGACGTGGAAATGTTGGAGGCAACCGGCTCTTGCGCCGGTATTGAAAACTATTCGCGCTACCTGACCGGTCGCAAGCCTGGGGAGCCGCCGCCCACGCTGTTCGAGTATATTCCTGACAACGCCTTGGTTTTCATCGATGAGAGCCATGTAACGGTTCCGCAGATCGGTGCGATGTACAAAGGCGATTTTCGGCGCAAGGCAACGCTGGCCGAGTACGGCTTCCGCCTGCCCTCGTGCATGGACAATCGCCCGTTGCGGTTTGAGGAATGGGACGCCATGCGTCCACAGACCGTTGCGGTTTCGGCGACACCCAGCAAATGGGAGATGGAAGAATCCGGCGGCGTCTTCGCCGAGCAGGTCATTCGCCCAACCGGGCTTATCGATCCGCCGGTCGAAGTCCGTCCTGCCAAATCCCAGGTGGACGACGTTCTTGGGGAAATTCGTGAAACGTCGGCGAAGGGCTACCGCACGCTTGTAACGGTCCTCACCAAGCGTATGGCCGAAGATCTGACAGAGTATCTGCACGAACAGGGTATCCGCGTCCGCTATATGCACTCCGACATCGACACGCTGGAGCGTATCGAGATTTTGCGCGATTTGCGTCTTGGGACATTTGACGTGCTCGTCGGCATCAACCTGCTTCGCGAGGGTCTCGACATTCCAGAATGCGGCTTTGTCGCCATTCTCGATGCGGACAAGGAAGGCTTTTTGCGCTCGGAAACCTCGTTAATCCAGACGATCGGGCGTGCCGCGCGCAACATTGACGGCAAGGTCATTCTCTATGCCGACCATGTCACCGGCTCGATGGAGCGGGCGATGGCGGAAACCAATCGCCGCCGCGAGAAGCAGGAAGCCTATAACACCGAGCACGGCATTACGCMTGCCAGCATCAAGAAAAATATCGGCGACATCCTCAACAGTGTCTACGAGCGCGACCACGTTC
>NZ_JBFUMG010000284.1:0-5649 GCF_054049495.1 Phyllobacterium sp. P5_D12
GTATTTTCACTTGGCACGTTACTTGCTCAGAAAGCGTGTGGTTCGATTAAACCACAAAACGCTACGACCAATATTTCAGCAATTTTGATCTGGAGTTCATAATGAAAGACATTTTTGAAACGGGCCGTCAGTCGGCTTGCGATACCGATCAGCCCTCCCCGATGCGACGGAGAATTTTGAAGGCCTGCGCCTATTTGCCGACAGCGCCGCTGCTGGCGATGCTGGGCGGATGTGACGACAGCAGCAGTGCGCTGGTTGGCGACACATTCACATTTACGCCCGAACAAGAACAGACGATTGAAGCAGAGATAACCAGGCGCCTGAACCTTAGAATTCCGCCCTTCAGTACAACTGATCCGGTGAAATTGCCGGAGAATAAACTGGACACGCTGACGACCGGCTCGGTCGAGGTCACCCACGTGCCGGACAAAGCGCCTGCCCCCTCCAAGCCCAAGAAAGTTGGTATTTACAGCCTGCAGTATAATGCGTTTACTCAGGTTTCCACGCGTCGTACCGTGGAGGAGGGAACGCCGGGTTCGGTCAAAGTGGACAATCCTCTAAAAGCTGCATTGGCCAAGGAAGTCGCCAAACTGGGCGAATCGGCATTAGGACTTGGTAGCATTTCGATACCGGATACCATCCACATTGAAAGCATCGAGACATATCTGAAGCGCGCCCTGGATAATCGTTTTGCGCTGCTATACCGGGCAATGGTGACGGCCTTTCAAAAGCATTCGCCTAAGGAATTTGATGTCAGTTTCCTCACTGCGCCGGAATTCTATTGGAACGTACCGTTTGGCGACTTTGTGAATGAAGCGGAATTGCAGGTGGCGGCAAATCTCTGTCTCAACACAGTAACGCGCAACGTCCGGACTTTGATCTCGAAATTTCCCATGGAGAAATACGGGCAGATCGTGCTGCTGCCAGGCACGACAGCCATGCTGAAGCCAAACCCCGATGCCAGGCGTGCCGACGGTAGGCTGGTTGGGGCAGATGGAACCATTGTCTATAACGCGTCCAATCACCTTGTATGTACGCACAATTTGCCACTCAACGACAGCAAATATCCCCGCCCCGCCTATATGATATGGCCCAAACGGGCGGTATCGTCGATTGACTACATCGATGAGTTTGTTAAACGGAATAGCTGCGATGATGGCAACAAATTGATGCCGAATCCTGCTCATCCAGGTCTGGACAACCCGACTATGAATTGTCTGCTTAGCGAAAAGAGCGGACTTAGGGTTTTGATCGAACATGTCTCCTCATCGCAGGCGCAATCATTCGATATAAACGACAAACCGCTCTCCAGCAAATTCAACAACCGGATCGTTGAGGATTTGCCCTTCGGCGTCGATATCTGTCTGGATTATTCGGAGGCAAGTCTCCAGCAGGATCCGGTCCGCTTCAAGCAACTCGATGAACAGGAGTTCAAACTGGATTTCCTGATTGCCGCAGGTATGCATTTGGACATCGACAATTATGCGACGACACCTTTCATTCAGTATGCAATTCGCAATGAAGGGTATAGTGGCACGACCGGTAAGACCCAAGTCTGGAAACTGAACTGGACCAAGGGCATCGGAAAAAGATTGGGGACGATGAGCTACGAAGACTTGGACCCACTGGATTCAGGCAATCAGGAAAAGGGTAGTATCGCGGTCGATCAGACAGATGCGTTTGTTGGCCCAGCTGGATCGATCACATCGGGCATCCCGAACATTCTCGATGAGATGAATGCGGGTATCGTTCGGATATGGTCGCTGGATGTTGACAAGCCTGCCGAAGATCTGGTCGCCAGCAAAACCGCGCCCACAAAAACCGCTGACAACACCATCCAGTTCATAAAATAAGGGGCATAGCCTGTCAGCGGGGGCAGTTTTGGCTGCCCTCGCCCCGGCGCGCCATGAAATCAGTGCGCGTTGTGGAAATGAAGCTGCGGCAGCTAGCCAAAAGATTGCAAAATAATTCGCTTACCTGTTATTCCTGCTCAACATCTTCTCGTCGAGCATTGCCTGCGAATTGACCGTCATATCCATTGTCAAGGCGATTGAGCCGTCGTCGAGATCCTTGCGCTTCACATTGCTGGAGTGCTGATAAATCCAGTCCATGAGGCGCATCTGATTGTGCTGCAATGTGACCTTGACCTTCATGAGCTTGCCGGCGATCCGGTCCTCGATCTCCTTGAGCAGGGCGTCCACGCCCTCACCCGTGATCGCCGAGACCGGGATCGGATGTTCGTTGCCAACTGCCGCGGCGCTCAAGCGCTGCGCCGCCTCGCGGCCAGCCTCGTCAAGCAGATCGATCTTGTTCCAGACTTCGATAATGCGCTTCGTATCGCCGCGCTCGATGCCGAGGCTCGTCATGATTGCATGAACGTCTTCCGCCTGTGCTGCGGTGTCCGGATCGGAAATATCGCGCACATGCAGGATAAGATCCGCCTCGACCACCTCTTCCAGTGTCGCGCGGAAGGCGGCGACCAGATGGGTCGGCAGGTTGGAAATGAAACCAACCGTATCCGAGAGAATGATCGTTTCGCCATGTTCGAGCTTGATGCGCCGCAGCGTCGGATCCAGCGTGGCGAAGAGCATGTCTTCGGCAACGACCCCTGCTCCGGTCAGGCGATTGAACAGCGTGGATTTTCCGGCGTTGGTATAGCCAACAAGGGCAACAACCGGATGCGGCACCTTCTTGCGTTTGGCTCGATGCAGCGTACGCGTGCGAACGACCGTCTCAAGCTCCCGCTTGATGCGCAGGATCTTTTCCTGCAGGGCGCGTCTGTCGGCCTCGATCTGCGTTTCACCAGGACCACCAAGGAAGCCGCCACCACCGCGCTGACGCTCCAAGTGGGTCCAACTACGAACGAGACGGCCCTTCTGATAGGTCAGGTGAGCCAGTTCGACCTGCAGCGCGCCTTCTTTTGTTTGAGCGCGGCGGCCGAAGATTTCGAGAATAAGCCCAGTCCGGTCAAGGACCTTGGCATTCCATTCTTTTTCGAGATTGCGCTGCTGCACCGGTGTCAATGAATGGTCAACGATCACCAGTTCCGCATGCGAAGCCTCAATGATCTCGCCAATTGCCCCTACCTTGCCGGTACCGAGCAATGTGGCCGGGCGCGGCGCAGAAACCTGCACGATATCGGAATGGACGATGTCGAGGTCGATGGCGCGCGCGAGCCCCTCGGCTTCTTCGAGCCTCGCTTCATCGCTGCGCTGGAACTCATGCTGGAATTGGGACCGATTGGTCTCACCATTGCCACTATTACTGAAGTGTTGTGGCAAAATTGGCACGATGACAACCGCACGCGTAGCTTCCCTGGCGGTTTCGCCGTTTTCAGCAATCCCACCAGTTTTCCGTGCGTTGCGCGTAAAGTCCTTGGTCAAATGTGGTCTCAGTCGCTCTCTTCAACTTCGAACATCTGCACGGGCTGGCTCGGCATGATGGTCGATATAGCATGTTTATAGACGAGCTGTGAATGGCCGTCGCGGCGCAAAAGAACGCAGAAGTTGTCGAAAGATGTAACAATTCCAGTCAGTTTTACACCATTAATGAGGAATATTGTCAGAGAAATCTTCTGTTTTCTGACTGAATTCAGAAAAAGGTCCTGAAGATTCTGCGATCGTTCAGCCATTGTTTTTGTCCTTTTATGCGATCAGCAAACGTGTCTCATACAAAATTCTGCGGCGGAAGCAAACTTTCTTTGCTCCAGCAGGAGGTGAAAAATAGCGCTCTGTTAGTCCCCTCACTCTCCGGTTAACAGGATGGCGTTTTTTCCGCAATGTCAAAAAACGCTTCCCGCAAGGAAAGTGTAGTTGTTCCAGGATGGCCATTTGCTACCGATTCGCCGTCAATCGCAACGATTGGCATGACAACTGTTGACGCAGCGGTCATGAAAACTTCCTTGGCCTTCTTTGCTTCATCGACAGAAAAGCCCCTCTCTTCGATCTTCAGCCCCAACTTTTTTGCCACGTCGAAAATGGTGGTACGAGTAATACCGCGCAAAATTCCGCTTTCGGCCGGACGCGTGACCAGAACACCATCCTTGGTAACGATCCRGGCATTCGTCGCAGCGCCCTCCTTCACGATACCATCCCTATCGATGAACCATGCTTCCTGGGCACCCTGGTCCTTCGCCTGCTGGCGGGCCAGCACATTTGGCAACAAACCAATGGACTTGATGTCGACACGATCCCAACGGTTTTCTGGCGTGGTTATCACCTTGATGCCCTTGGCTGCCCGAGCGGCCGATGCGGCAGGGCTGGTACGCTTCGCGGTGACGACAATGGCCGGCGGCGTATCTGGTGACGGAAACACGTGATCGCGCCTGGCAACCCCGCGTGTGACCTGCAAATAGACGAGACCGTCGTGAACCCGGTTCCGTCGGACGACTTCCTTGAGAATGACCTGGAGTGCCTTACGAGCCATTGGCCAGGAAATCTTCAATTCAGAAAGCGAACGATTCAACCTGTCCAGGTGGCGGGTCATGTCCATGATATTACCGCGTGCTATCTCGCAGACTTCATAGACGCCATCAGCGAACTGATAGCCGCGGTCCTCGATGTGGATACCAGCTTCAGAATGCTGGACATATTGACCGTTTACATAGGCAATGCGCGACATCGCGGCTCCTTTAGTGGAATGTACCGAATACGATGCGCATGGGCGTCTCCAGCGCAACGCGTTTGCCGGTGTCCTCAAGCGCTCCCGTATGAATATCGCGTTTGAAAATGGCGATACCGCCGCCTTTCTGATTGGCGACCAGCATGAACTTGCCGGACGGGTCAATTGCGAAATTGCGCGGACCAATCCCTTGCGACGGTGTCCAGCCGATCAAGGCAATTTCACCCGAAGCTGTGATAGCATAGCTGACAATGCTGTTGTGACCTCGGTTGGATCCATAAAGGAACCGGCCGTCGGGGCTTACGGCGATTTCCGCGCAGGTATTGGTTCCGGTGAAGCCCTCCGGCAGTGCCGGCAATGTCTGGATCACGGTGAGTGCGGCGTTGTCCGGATTGTAATCCAGAACTGAAACGGTGCTATTCAACTCATTGATGACATAGGCAATTTTGCCGTTGGGGTGAAAAATCATGTGGCGTGGGCCGGCCCCTTCTGGCATTTGCGTAAATGGGGTTGCAGCGAGGGAGAGGTCTTCGCCTTTCTTCGGCAGCCTATAGGCCATAATCCGGTCGAGTCCGAGATCGCAGACGAAGACGGTCCTATTATCGGGGCTTGCAACCGTACAATGGCCATGCTGACGCTTGTCGGTCGGCAGGATAGCGTTTTGGCCCTCATGGATCGCAGCGGCAAAGGCAGGCTCCAACCCGCCGTCGGCTCGTAGCGCAAAGGCAGTAATCGCATTACCCGGCCGCGCGCCCAATTCAGCGACCGTGTAGTTCGATGCGAAGATCATTTCGCGGGTCTGGTCGAAACCGAGATGACAGGTAGTGTTACCCAACGTCGATTGCATATTGATATAGGACAGCGCACCGGTCGAGGGATCGATGTCGAAGGCTGCGGCGAGATTCTCGTTCCACGCCGGAACTTCCGCAGCGGCGTAGAGCCGCTTGCGCTTTTCATCAATCGCCAGATATCCTGGATTGTCGATCGCCAGATACTCGCTCGCAAGAGTCATATCTCCCGTCTCACCAT
>NZ_JBFUMG010000285.1:0-5641 GCF_054049495.1 Phyllobacterium sp. P5_D12
TTCACCAGCCACGCACTTCCAAAGAATCCCCTTTGCCATCTCAAGCTTAGGGCCACCTCTTTCGGCTGGCCATTGCTCAAGGATGATCTTGGCARCGTCGTAAGCGTTACCGATGCAGAGCATCTGGCCTGGCTGGCTCGTAAGGACGGTGACGGATGAGAATGCTTTGTAGTCTTCTGCCATGGCGGTAGAAAACCACAGCGGGTTTTAGGATTCCACCCCATCAAATTCTTTATATAACCAAGTGGGCGCATCACGGAGGGGAAGAAATGGAAAGGAACGAGCTACTTTTGAGGCTTAAGGTCAGACGGTCTGTCGCAATAACCGGGATGTTAAAGAGCGGCGAGAATGACAAATCACTTCGCGTTCTTAGTGAAATACAAGGATCAATCTCGGCACTTGAGGCGCATCTAGCAGAGAATGAAGGGCCAACGAAGTCACCGTATGAACCCTAGCTTCACCCGTTAACAGGGTGAGTTCATTTTGGTGTCGGCGCGCGATCGAAGCAGCTTGGCTCAGCGTAACGCCTCACTAAAGGCATTTTAGCGAGCGGAACATTCGCTTGCGGTAAGCAGTTACAGCTCATCATGAGGAGACATTGATATGGGTGATCCAATACCTACCCCAAAGCCAGAACCGTACCCGCCGCCGCCAGACGATCCGCCTATCCCCGATCCTGATAAGCCAGGACCAGTACGGCCATTGACGGAGCCACCGCTCCTTAGATAGGCAATTGCACCCTTTTGCGAGACACAGTGCGATATTTGGTGTGATACATTTTCTATTGGATGCTGCAAAAAACTCAGCAAATACGAGCTCTTTCGGAAACATTGGGTACGCTCTATCCGCACCTGAAACCATATCCAAAGCGCGCGAATAGCTTGCAGCTAAGCCTGTTGCGGTTTCTCCCACCACGTAGCTTCCAGACTTCCGTCCATGCCCAACAGTGCATCCATGATGTCGTCGGTATCCGGTTCGTTGCCACCCGGTAACCTTGCGCGTGCGGCGGGCGACAACCCAAGTTCGCTGCCGCACCGGTGCATTTCGGTGTGGGTGTCTTTCAGGATCGAAACAAGCGGATTGCGGATACGCCCTTGCGGCGTCGCGACGATAAGCCCTTCGAGCTTCAACGTTTTCTCGATCGTGCGGCACCTTGCCCAAGCCACGACCATCCGTTCCAGCACGGATACATCTGCGCCACTCAAAAGGGCAGGGGGGAGCGCGGCGACGATGCTGCGCCAGAGACCGAGTTCAGCCTTGGTAAGATTGGATGGCGGCACCGGCAAACCCCGACCCCGCACATCCTCCTTGATCCGGCCGCGTCCTCTCTTTGCACGGTTGCCTTCTGCAGCCTTGAGGACGCTCGACTTGGGTGGCCGTCCCATCGCCATCAGCGGAGTCCTTGCGTTTTCGTCACCATCTGGCTGTGGAGCTTCTCGATGCGAACAGCAATCCCATAGCCCGGACGTTTGGACTGGCCCGACGCGATGCGCCAAATCTGTTGCCTGCTGCAGCCAACCTTGACGGCAATTTTGGGGATGGACATGCCGCCTTCCGTTTCGAGACCCGCGATCATCGCTTCAAAACGCTCACTCATTTTTCCATCATGAACCGGATACGACATCGCTCGACTATACCCCAAGTCACAGCATTGTGGTATCATGCTACCACAGGCGCGCGTCGATCTCTGGTCGTTTTCCGGCCGGGCTTGGCGGTCAAACGAGGCGGCGCGCGCCTCTCTTTGGAAAGGATCGCCGCATGAGCATCCACCAACCACCGCCGCGGCAGCCGGGCCTGCCAGCCTGGCTTGTGATGGCGCAGAAGTTTTTTTCGATGTTCACCGTCGTCGAAATGGCGTTGCGTTCTGAACGCAGGCAGCGTGGTCGCGACGTCGCGCAGTTGCGTAACGAGATCGAGGCACTGAAACAGGAGCGGCGGCAATGAGTATCGCCGAAGACGACCTTGAAGCCATTAGCGACGTGTTAGGCGAGGCCCTGAGAGGTATCGATCAGCGGATCGATGTCTTGGAAAGCGCGATCGATGCCACCCAGAAGCTCAGGCTTTCCATCCGCGAATGGCAGCAAGATCGCGAAGAAGAGTTGCGCGACGTGCGCAGCGACATGGCCTCAATGAGAGCCGAACTTGCCGCCATGCGCAGCGAAAACGATGTCTTGCGGCAGTGCCTGTCACCGAAGGACAAGATCACCGCCGCCGATGCCGTCACCATGTTGAGGTCCGTGCGATGACCGATGCCGAGCGCCTTGACGCTGCCATGGCGGGAACCGGACGCGCGGCGCTTGTGGTCGAGGCGGTGGACGGCGACGGCGAAGCGCGATCAAGGGGGGGGTATCGCGTAAATCCTTGAGTGCTTCGGATATCCCTAGCAACTTGAAGCGGATTGGCCACACGAGTTGCCCCATGTGCAACAGCCACATTCCGGATTTGTAAGTCAGATTAAGCCGATAGTCGAGTTGGCTGCCGTTTTGATGCAGGTAGACCTGACTATACTCCGTTTGACCCTTGCCTTTCTTCCGAATCATGCTGTCAAAAAACCCACGCTCATTTGGATGCGCGCCCTCGGCGCCCCAGCCGGGAGGCGCAGGATTGGGTGTGTTGGCCACTACAAAAGTCACCTTTTAGGGCTGGTCAGCTGTCATCGACGCATTGGCGGAATTGGCTGTCGGAATGGCTGCATACGTAACGACGGCTTGAGCTATGCCGACAACGATCAAGACGAGTGTCAAAGCGCCTATCAGCTTCTGCTGCCAGACGTTGTCATCATGCCGTCGTTCTTCTTCCTCGTATGCAGAAAGCGTCATCAATGCTGGTGGAGCAAGTTGGTACAGACTCTGGTTCTGATGCAGATCGCCAGATGCAACCAATGATTTCAGCAGCAGATCGTAATAGTTTATCAGCGAGTCGCTTTCTGGATGACGTATCGACCGCATAGAGTAGAGTTCGACCACAAGGCCTATTGGTGAGACTTTGAAGTCATCGTGCTTGATGGTTTCATCAAGCATCAGCCGCAAGACGCGAATTCGATTTTGCTGGACAAGGTTGTGCTTGTTAAACCTCCGTTGGGCAAACAGGTCCCAGTATCGTGCAAGGTATGCATATCCCGACAGGCGCTGAAGGATAAACAGCGGCGCTGACCTAGTGGTGATTGTGTAGCCGCGAAAGAAGTGCAGGTATTTTTGATCGTAGTCTTTAAGAGTGCTGTTCCTGACCGAACATTCGTAGGCAGGCTCGCCAGCGCTCACCCAGAGGCCTTCAGTATGGCTCCATGCGACTTTCTTCGGGAGAAACCGGTTGCCGTCTTGGTCACGAAGCTCCACCTGAAAACAGCCATAACCCGCATTGCCTTCACCGGCATTGACAATTCCTTCCGGGGGTATCGGGCGACGGCGAGCCAGCCAGATCGCAAATTGCCTGACGATACGCTCCATCCAAGGAAGAGGGTTCATAATTTCCTTCGCCGCTTCGGCTTTTGCCAGCGGGTTACTGGCGGATTCGCGCTCGACCAGTTCATTTCGGAGGTGCCCACATTAAGCTTCGATTCCATAGGCGCTGGTGTACAGCTCTTTCCATTTAAAGGGATCGTCGGCGTGGTCATCCAATTGGCGCACGGCTTCTGGCGTCTACTTGGTATCGCCGGATGCGTGAGACAGGTCCGGCGCGAATAGATATAAGTACTACTGACGACACACTTGTCTCAAATGTCTCAGAAGATGCACCCGAGGCCGCGGAGCGGACGAAAGAAAACCAAAAGAATGAACTGGCGGTCGGCAACCAAAACGAACGCCGAGGCCAGCACTGGTCGCGCAGCGATCAGCTCGGGGCCGCGCACAAGCGGCCTGTCGTGGGGTTTGGGGTGGAACACCCCGAGCAGTGTGGCGGCAGCCACGAAAGGGTGGAGGATAGCCATGTCGCATGATCATCGATCTGTTGTTCGCTTTCCGATGGAAGATACTGCATGGCTGATACGTGAAACCGCGATGCTGCTCACGCTTCGCAAGGAGGAGAACCGCCGCCGCTGGCTGTGCAAGACAACGCGCAACCGATTGGTCGATACCCTTCGGTCCCGAGGACTTTCGACGGAAGAGATCCTTGAGGAGGTGGCCCGGTTCGAAATGGCAGTGATCAAACGATTGCAGGAGTTGGAGTTTGCTCGCGACGCAGCGGGGATGAGCGACACCGAAACGGATATAATCGATTTCGAAGCAACAAAGTATTTTTGGGAACTTTGCGCATCCTAATAGATAAGAAAGGTTTTAATCGTTTTGTTTCCGACACGGCCAACGTCGTTGTATGTCGACCAGCTGTTGTCGCACACCGGATTCTGAATAACTGTTGTTGCCAATCTTGTCTTGGAGGAGCGAACAATTTTGGATTGCGTTATCTTAGCGAGATCGAACTCTCCTTAATGATGCTATCTGATCCAGCGAGGGCCTTGCGCTTTGATGAAGATTAACGATTTGGGCGTCTACGATAGCGACTTCGCGAGGATACAAAATATCACCATAGGAGAGGTCCCGAATCGCGGCGTGAAATGCTGGCAACAATGTCGGTTGTTGCGAATGGATATACTCAACCGCGGAAGCTTTTGCACCTGCTAGCCTGTCTAACCAGCATTCTGGTTGTCGTGAGACCGCATCGCTGGCTTCACGCCTTAGCCGGGCCATCGTCTCAAGCAGGAAGAGTTCGTCTGTAGTTTGACGATAGGACAATCCGCGCATCCTCGCTTGATCGTGATAGCGCATCAGCGCTCGACCATATCCGTCRTCTTTGTAGACAACCCTATCTTCCAACCAATTACATAGGGGCTGGGTTACAACCGCAAGGCCACAGAGGCTCAAAATCATTATCAGTAATATTGTCATTGGCATTTCCTTACGGCGAATACGAAAGGTAATGAGTGATCTGACAGAGGGGATGTTGCCTGGCTTCTGTATTCAAGATTAGCTCTCCAATTCATAGTACTATAGAAAATAACATATTCAATAAAATAGCTTCTAGTAGAAAAGAAAAGTTTTTGTAAGAAGAAAACACTTTCTCGTAAACGTATGTAATAATAGTTGGGTATGGGGTATGGGGTATACTCTCTTAAAGATTTACAAGGTTGACGGAGGACCGGCCCGGGGTGTGGTTTTTTCCAGGGGCAGAATTCGATAAAAAGAATTTAACCGGTTTTGCTTGAAATCATGAAAAGGTGAGCTGTCGTTTTTTTCTGGCACCGCTGGGAGAGGCCAGTCGGTTGATTTGACCCCACGCTGCATGGCCACCTTCGACTGGGGCTGGAGAAAAATATTAACCTAAATAATCCATTTGTCGGAAGGAACACTAATGTTAGAGCGCTAGCCTGGATGCACGTCGGACGTGGCTTTCTGCGAGATGCGCAAGTCACGCCGGGGGCGGTTGGCGGTTGTGCAAGTTATCGCTTCAATATGAGCATAGAGTATTAACGCGGCGTCGCAAATCTCAGGCGCAGCTGGTGGGTGTCGAGCAGGTGGTAGCTCAAAGGCAGCTTAGCAGCATACCTCGCTTATAACGCGAAGTTTTCTAGATGTTAGGCTGCGAACATGCCCCTTGCGCAGGAGGTTGCAATTATAGCCGTTCGCCGCTGATTGAGCTTCCAGTGCTC
>NZ_JBFUMG010000286.1:0-5630 GCF_054049495.1 Phyllobacterium sp. P5_D12
CTCCGATGATGGTCTGGAATACACGTTCAAACTTCATCCAGGCGTCAAGTTTCAGACAACAAGCTATTTCACGCCATCGCGTGAGCTAAATGCCGACGATGTGGTGTTTTCCTTTGAACGCCAGAAGGAAGGCAGCCCTTGGGCCAAATATGTCGACGGCGCTTCCTACGAATATTTTGAAGGCATGGACTTCCCGAAGCTGATCAAGTCAGTGGAAAAAGTCGACGACCTGACTGTAAAGGTCACGCTGACCAAGCCGAACGCGCCGATGCTTGCCAACCTTGCCATGGACTTCTCGTCCATCGTTTCCAAGGAATATGCCGACAAGCTGATGGCTGACGGAACTCCGGGCAAGCTCAACGAGCAGCCGGTTGGCACGGGCCCGTTCCAGTTCGTGGACTATCAGCTCAACACTGCTATCCGCTACGAAGCCAATCCTGACTACTACAAAGGCAAGGTCAAGCTCGACAGCCTTATCTTCGCGGTTACGCCTGATGCGGCTGTTCGCGTGCAGAAGCTCAAGGCCGGTGAATGCCAGCTGACGATCTATCCGGATCCGGCAGATGTGGAAGGCCTGAAGGCTGATACAAACCTGAATGTCATCCAGGAAGAAGGCCTGAACGTTTCGACGCTTGCCTACAACACAACGCAGGCGCCATTCGATAAGCCGGAAGTGCGCAAGGCACTCAACCAGGCAATCGACAAGAAGGCCATCGTCGACGCCGTTTATCTCGGTCAGGGTACACCGGCAATCAACCCGATCCCGCCAACGATGTGGTCCTACAACAAGTCGATCAAGGATGACGAATACAATCCTGAAGCGGCAAAGGCAGCACTCGAAAAGGCTGGCGTAAAAGATCTGTCGATGAAGATCTGGGCTATGCCGGTTGCACGTCCGTACATGCCAAACGGCCGTCGCACTGCCGAACTGATCCAGTCGGATTTTGCCAAGGTTGGTGTTAAGGCCGAGATCGTTACCTTCGATTGGCAGGAATATCTGAAGCAGGCTTCCGATCCAAAGCACGACGGTGCGGTCATCATCGGCTGGACCGGTGACAACGGCGATCCGGATAATTTCCTTGCAACCCTGTTGTCCTGCCAGGCTGTTGGTACATCCAACCGCGCTGCATGGTGCAACCAGGAATTCACGGATTTGATCAACAAGGCGGCTGTCGTCTCCGATCCTGCAGAGCGTACCAAGCTCTATGAAGAGTCGCAGGTTGTATTCAAGCGTGAAGCACCATGGGCTACGCTCGCTCATTCGCTCGTGACGACAGCTATGACGAAGAACGTATCTGGCTATGTGCCGAGCCCGCTCGGTGTTCATAACTTCGCCAGCGTCGACGTCGCAGAGTAAATTTACTCCAGCGGTACCGGCTTCGGCCGGTACCGCATTTTTATCAGGTCACCATGTTTCGCTATATCGCGTCCAGAGTGCTGCTGCTGATTCCGACGTTTATCGGTATCAGTTTTGTGGCCTTCATTTTCATTCGTTTGTTGCCCGGCGACCCAGTCATCGCACTTGCGGGGGAACGCGGCATGACGCCGGAGCGTCATCAATTGCTGATGGACCAGTTCGGCTTCAACAGGCCCATATGGGAACAGTACTTCTCGTTCTTATGGGGTATTTTCCATGGAGATTTCGGCACGTCGATCGCCAGCAAACGGCCCGTACTGGCGGATTTCCGTGCGCTTTTCCCGGCAACATTGGAGCTTAGCATCTGTGCCATGCTCTTTGCCGTTATCATCGGCATCCCGGCGGGTATCTTCGCTGCAGTCAAGCGCGGTTCGATCTTCGATCAGTTGAGCATGGGTATCGCGCTCGTTGGCTATTCGATGCCGATCTTCTGGTGGGGTATTCTTTTGATCATCCTTTTCGCCGGTATACTGCATTGGACGCCGGTGTCAGGACGCATGGACCTCATCTATTTCTTCAAACCAACCACAGGCTTCATGCTGATAGACAGCCTGATTTCAGGTGGCAAAGGCGCGTTCAAATCGGCTGTTTCGCATCTGATTCTGCCGACAATCGTGCTTGGAACGATCCCGCTCGCTGTCATTGCCCGTCAGACTCGTTCAGCGATGCTGGAGGTATTGGGTGAAGACTATGTGCGCACAGCCCGGGCAAAGGGCCTCGAACCCAAGCGTGTCATCGGCGTGCATGCCCTGCGCAATGCGATGATCCCGGTTATCACGACGATCGGTTTGCAGATGGGGTTGCTCATGGCCGGTGCAATCCTGACCGAGACCATCTTTTCCTGGCCTGGTATCGGCAAGTGGATGATCGATGCCATCTCCCGCCGGGATTACGTCGTGGTGCAGGGAGGCCTCATGCTCGTGGCGCTGATCGTCATGGTCGTCAATCTGATTGTTGATCTGCTCTATGCGGTTATCAACCCGCGTATTCGCGTAAAGTGAGGAACCCGTGACCAACGAAGTTTCCCCGCCCGTACCGCTTGCCTCGTCCCAGACTTCGGGCCGTATGGCGCGGTTTTCGGAATTCTGGTTCTATTTCAGCGTCAACAAGGGCGCGGTGATAGGTTTTGCCGTCCTCGTCCTTCTGGTGCTGATCGCCATATTCGGTCCGCTCATCGCGCCGCATGCTCCCTACCAACAGTACCGTGATGCTTTGCTAACGCCGCCATCATGGCAGGTGGGCGGCAAGGAGCAGTTTTTGCTTGGCACCGATGCCGTGGGCCGGGACCTGCTTTCCCGCCTGATCTACGGCGCGCGCTATTCGTTGTTCATCGGCTTGATCGTCGTGACGTTCGCCATGATTACCGGCGTTATTCTCGGTGTGCTGGCTGGCTATTTCCGTGGTTGGGTCGATACGCTGATCATGCGCATCATGGACATCATCTTGGCGTTTCCGCCGCTGCTGCTCGCACTCGTGCTTGTGGCTATTCTGGGGCCTGGCCTATTCAATGCGATGATCGCTATTGCTCTCGTTCTGCAACCGCACTTCGCGCGCCTTACGCGTGCGGCGGTCATGAGCGAGAAGAACCGCRAATACGTTATTGCATCGAAACTGGCAGGCGCTGGCCACCTCCGCTTGATGTTCAAAACGATCCTGCCGAACTGTCTCGCGCCGCTGATCRTGCAGGGAACACTGTCGTTTTCGAATGCTATTCTCGAGGCCGCCGCACTCGGGTTCCTCGGCATGGGTGCCCAACCGCCAACACCGGAATGGGGAACGATGCTGGCCGAAGCGCGCGAATTCATCCTGCGCGCCTGGTGGGTCGTGACATTCCCGGGTCTGGCAATCCTGATTACAGTCCTCGCGATCAATCTCGTTGGRGATGGATTGCGCGATGCTCTCGATCCTAAGTTGAAAAGGAGCTGAGGTATGGCGCTGCTCGAAATCAAGAACCTGTCTGTTGGCTTCGATACCAACGCCGGCCTGTTCATGGCTGTGCAGGGCATCGATCTTTCGGTCGACGCTCGCGAAGTTCTGGCGATTGTCGGTGAATCCGGTTCGGGTAAGTCTGTTGCCATGCTGGCCGTGATGGGCCTTTTGCCGAAGACCGCAACCGTCACCGCCGACAGCATGACATTCGATGGCCACAACATGCTGACCATGACCGGCAAGCAGAGGCGGGAAATCGTCGGCCGCGATGTCGCCATGATCTTCCAGGAACCGATGGCCAGCCTCAACCCGTGCTTTACCGTCGGATTTCAGTTGGAAGAAGTGTTGCGTTTCCACATGAAGATGGATGGATCGACACGTCGCAAGCGCGCGATCGAACTGTTCAAGCAAGTGGGCATTCCGTCGCCGGAAGAGCGTTTGAATTCCTTCCCGCATCAGATGTCCGGCGGCCAATGCCAGCGCGYCATGATCGCCATTGCCATTGCCTGCAATCCGAAGCTGCTGATCGCTGATGAACCGACGACAGCGCTGGACGTGACGATCCAGAAGCAAATTCTCGACCTTCTCGTGAGCTTGCAGGTGAAGCACGGCATGGGTCTGATCATGATTACCCACGATATGGGTGTCGTTGCGGAAACGGCTGATCGCGTGATTGTTCAATACAAGGGCCGCAAGATGGAGGAGGCCGACGTGCTGTCGCTGTTCGAGTCGCCCAAAAGCCCTTACACCCGCGCGCTTCTGTCTGCCCTGCCGGAGAACGCGACTGGCGACCGTCTGTCAACGGTTGCAGATTTCATGAAGAATGAAGCCGCCAACGCAGGAGTGGCGCCATGAGCGAGGTCGTACTCGAGGGCCGCAATATCGTCCGCGACTATCATGTCGGCGGCGGCCTGTTTGGCAAGCAGAAGACCGTGCAGGCGGTCAAGGGCGTCAGCTTTACTTTGGAAAAGGGCAAGACGCTCGCTATCGTGGGCGAGAGCGGTTGCGGAAAGTCAACGCTCGGCCGGATACTGACGCTGATCGATCCGCAAACTTCCGGCGAACTTTTGATCGACGGCAAGCCTATCAACATCGCCAAGGATCGGGTCACCGCGGAGATGCGCCGAAAGGTTCAGATCATTTTCCAGAATCCCTATGGTTCGCTCAATCCGCGCCAGAAGATCGGCGAAGTGTTGGGCGAACCCTTATTGTTGAACACCAATAAGACGGCTGCAGAGCGGCGCGATCTGGCGATGCAGATGCTGGTGAAGGTCGGTCTCGGCCCTGAACACTATAATCRCTATCCGCACATGTTCTCCGGAGGTCAGCGCCAGCGTATCGCCATCGCCCGCGCGCTGATGCTGAGCCCAAGTCTGCTGGTCCTGGATGAGCCGGTCTCTGCGCTAGATCTCTCGGTACAAGCACAGGTTCTTAACCTGTTGGCCGATCTGCAGGACGAGTTCAACCTTACCTACGTTTTCATCAGTCACGATCTATCGGTGGTGCGCTATATCGCCGACGAGGTCATGGTGATGTACTACGGCGAAGTGGTTGAATACGGTACGCGGGAAGCGGTGTTTGCCGACCCGCAGCACAGCTATACGAAGACGCTGTTTGCAGCGACGCCGAAGTCCGATGTGGAAAGCATCAGGGCACGCTTGGCCAAGAAGAAGGCCGCATGACATGACCAAAAAGCAGCCGATCTCCACTGCGCCAAAAGATGGCAGCAAGGTTCAGGTGTTCTGGACCGACGAGGATGGACAGGAAAATGAGTCCATCGGGCAATATCGTTCGCTGGATCGCCTGAAGGCCACAGGTGGTCAGTGGGACGAAACGGATGCCGGCTGGTGGATATTCACGGATTCAAATACGCAGAAAAAAGTCGTGCCTCATTCCTGGCAGCCAGCCGGGAAATCCGGCGACGAGGATGCCGAAGAAGAGTAGCCTGAACTAGTGCTTCTGGTGCTTTAACAGGCCGCGCACGATATCATCGGCAGAAATCATCCCGAGAAATGCGCCGTTTTCCACAACGCCCACATCGCCACTGTTTTTTGCGATCGCTTGCATGATTTCACGCACCGGCGTTTCCGGACGCGCTGTAGCCGCAAATGGCCTGCTGGCGGGACGCGTGCGATCAAGGGGAACCATGATATCGGCRGCAGTGAGGACACCAAGCGGATTCATGTTGGCGACGAAATCCGCAACATATTCATCGGCCGGGTTAAGCAGGATGTCTTGAGCTGTACCGCACTGGATGATCCGTCCGCCTTCCATGATGGCGATG
>NZ_JBFUMG010000287.1:0-5623 GCF_054049495.1 Phyllobacterium sp. P5_D12
CCGCGGTGCCATGCATTATGCCCGTCTTTCTGAAAGCGTGCATTGGGGCAATCCGGAAGCGGAAGACATGATGGCGTCGATGAGCAAGAACTTCGCATCGCATGGGCTTGATGGCAGTGCGACGGCGCTTGCCAAGATTTCTGGCATGGTTCACCTGCAGGCATCGCTGCTGTCGTTCATGGATGTTTTCTACATCCTGACCATATTGTTTGCTTCGCTCGCGGTCTTCGCTGTGATGATGCGCAAGCCGGGCGCTCCAGCTGGAGGCGGTGGTGGCGGTCACTAAGGATGTGACACCGCGCGCCGTAGTCATTGCAAGATTCTGCCTGAAACGCTTAGCCCCCTAATCTCTATCATATTCCTCGACGTTCGATCTTTCAGACAGCGATGTCGCAGCTAGCAAAATGCGACAGATAGAATCCGCCGGACTGCCGCGGCCAACTCTATTTTTGTCGTTATCGGGCTAATAGCGGCAAGCATCGCACCGCCTGCAGATTTACCGTTTGGCTGAATTGCTAAGCCGCCAAAAAAGTGGTTCACTTCCCCTTACTGCTCAGGAAAAGTCTGTTCATCGGCACGTCACGTGTCTGTCATCCAACTGACACGAGACACCTATATCGGGGTTGCTGAACGTCGAAACAGAGCCAATGACGTATCGCTCAATAGGGGTTTTCAAAATGGTTGGTTACTCAAAACGCTTGCTTGCGCTGTCGACAGCTGTGCTGTTCGCGAGCACGACAATTTCATTCGCGGACGCACCGGCCGAGYTGGTTGCTGCCGCAAAGAAAGAAGGCTCACTGACAACGATCGCGCTGCCACATGACTGGTGCGCTTACGGCGATGTCGTAGCTGGTTTCAAGGCCAAATATGGCCTTGAGGTAAACGAACTCAATCCGGATGCCGGTTCGGGCGACGAGATCGAAGCAATCAAGGCAAACAAGGATAACAAGGGCCCACAGGCGCCTGACGTTATCGATGTTGGCTTTGCTTTCGGTCCATCCGCCAAGAAAGACGGCCTGACGATGCCTTACAAGGTATCGACCTGGGACTCGATCCCGGACAACGTCAAGGATGCCGACGGGCATTGGTATGGCGACTACTATGGTGTTCTCTCGTTCCAGGTAAACACCGATATCGTCAAGACGGTACCAAAGGATTGGGCTGACCTGCTCAAGCCGGAATATGCAAACACCGTTGCTCTCGCAGGTGATCCCCGCGCTTCAAACCAGGCCATTCTTGCCGTTGCGGCTGCCGGTGCATCAACTGGTGCCAAGGCTGGTGCCGATGCTGGGACTGCCGGCTTGAAGTATTTCGCCGACATGAACAAGGCCGGTAATTTTGTGCCGGTCATTGGCAAGTCCGGTACGCTTGCCCAGGGTGCAACCCCGATCATAATCAATTGGGATTACAACGCACTTTCGGGCCGCGACACGCTGAAGGGTAATCCTCCGGTTGAGGTTATCGTACCTGCATCCGGCGTTGTGGCCGGTGTCTACGTTCAGGCAATCAGCGCCTTTGCGCCGCATCCAAATGCAGCAAAGCTCTGGATGGAATACCTCTACTCGGATGAAGGACAGCTAACCTGGCTCAAGGGTTATTGCCACCCGATCCGCTTCAACGATCTTGCCAAGAACAACAAGATCCCGAAGGAACTGCTCGACAAGCTGCCTCCTGCAGCTGCCTATGAAAAGGCGGTCTTCCCGACCCTCGATGAACAGGCTGCCGCCAAAGAAGTCATCACCAAGGATTGGGACAAGGTTGTTGGCGCCAACGTGAAGTAAATACTGGTCGATCGGATCCCCGTGGCACTCGCCGCGGGGATTTGGTTCTATCAAAGGCGCATTGCGCGCAATAAAATTTACGACGTGACGTGACAAGCCGCTTCCGGATTGACTGCCTGGCAGTTTGCCGGCGGCAGCTATATCTTACGCAAGAATGCGGTAGCGAAAACGATGAGTGCGATTTCAGAACCCGGCGCATTGCCTCCGGTCCCCGTCCCGGCAACCGAGCGTAAACGCATGTCGCTCGACTGGCTTGGCGTTATGCCGTTCATTATCTTCGCCGTATTGTTTTTGATATGGCCGACGATCTATCTCATCGCAGGCGCGTTTCAAGACAATGAGGGTAACCTCACCCTCGCCAACATCGCCAATCTCTTCCAGCCGTCCATCATGGACGCCTACTGGATATCGATCAAGATTTCGCTCGCCTCGGCGCTGCTCGGTGCATTGATCGGCTTTTGCATTGCGGCCGCAATCACGCTGGGTGGACTTCCGGGCTGGATCCGTTCGCCGTTGATGACGTTTTCCGGCGTGGCATCAAACTTTGCCGGCGTTCCTTTGGCTTTTGCCTTCCTCGCCACCCTTGGACGAACCGGCCTTGTCACCTCGTTCCTGTTCAACGTGTTCGGCTTCAACCTTTACGCCCACGGCTTCAATCTTCTGAGTTTCTGGGGCCTGACGATCACATACCTCTACTTCCAGATTCCCTTGATGATCCTGATCATCACGCCAGCGCTCGACGGGCTCAAGCGGGAATGGAAAGAGGCTGCACTTATTCTCGGCGCGACCGGCCCGCAATATTGGCGGATGGTGGCCTTCCCGATCCTGTGGCCGGCTTTGCTCGGAACAATCCTTTTGCTCTTTGCAAACTCTTTTGGTGCCATCGCGACAGCCTACGCGCTGACAGGATCGTCTCTCAGCATCGTCCCCATCGTACTTTTTGCGCAAATCCGCGGTGATGTGCTGCAGGATCCACACCTTGGTTATGCACTTGCCTTCGGCATGATCGTCATTACCGGCGTTTCCAATGCGGTCTACATCTGGATGCGCGCCCGCAGCGAGAAGTGGCTGAAATGAAAACGAACCGCATCTGGTCCTGGCTCGCACTCGCCTTCGGTATCATCTATTTTGTGGTGCCGCTGCTCGGCACACTCGAGTTCTCCTTGCGCATGCGGCGCGGCACCTATTCGCTCGATGCCTATTGGGTGATCCTCAGTGATCCGCGTTTCCAACAGACGTTCGGCTATTCGATCGTAATGGCGATCGCGACGATCATCATCGGCGTCGTTCTGGTGGTCCCGACTGCTTATTGGGTGCGCCTGCGCTTGCCGGCATGGCGTCCCGTTCTTGAATTCATCACCCTGCTTCCGCTGGTCATTCCGGCCATCGTTGTCGTGTTCGGCTATATCCGTCTCTACAACACCGCTTCGATCCTGCCGTTGACCGGTTCGGCCATGGGAACGAATATCCTGCTCGCTTTCGGTTATACGATGCTGGCACTGCCTTACATGTACCGGGCGGTGGACACGGGCCTGGGCTCGATCGATATCAGAACCTTGACGGAAGCTGCGGAAAGTCTTGGTGCGAGCCGCGTCACCATCATGGCAAACATCATCCTTCCTAATGTCCTCGTGGCAGTGCTCTCCGGCGCATTCCTGACATTCGCGATCGTCATCGGCGAATTTACCATGGCCGCTCTGCTCAACAGGCCCGCGTTCGGTCCGTTCCTGCAGCTTATCGGGGCGAACCGCGCTTACGAACCTGCGGCTCTTGCCGTTATCGCCTTCGCCATTACCTGGATCTGCATGGGCCTGATCCAGGTCGTTACCCGCTTCAACAAATCACTCGCCGCGACCAAGCGCTGAACGGAAGTCATACAATGTCATTCTTAACCATCAGCCATTTGAAAAAGAGCTTCGGCGCCACGACCGTTGTTCATGATTTCAACCTGAACATCGAGAAAGGCGAGTTCATCTCCTTTCTCGGACCCAGCGGCTGCGGGAAAACGACTGTGCTGCGCATGGTAGCCGGCTTTGAAACGCCGACTTCCGGCGTGATCAGCATCGGCGGAAAGGACGTTGTCAATCTCAAGCCGAACCAGCGCAATATCGGCATGGTTTTCCAGGCATACGCGCTGTTTCCCAATATGACCGTCGCGCAGAATGTTGCCTTTGGCCTCAAGGTGGCAAAGCGGCCACAAGCCGAAATCGACGCGACGGTGCATGAAATGCTGTCGCTGATCAAACTGGACCACCTTTCCGAGCGCTATCCGTACCAGCTCTCGGGCGGTCAGCAACAGCGCGTGGCGCTTGCACGAGCACTGGCCACGAAGCCGCAAGTGCTACTGCTCGATGAGCCCCTCTCGGCGCTCGATGCGAAGATCCGCGTATCGTTGCGCGAAGAAATCCGGGCAATCCAGCGTAAGCTCGGCATCACGACGATCTTCGTCACCCATGACCAGGAAGAGGCCCTGTCGATATCCGATCGCATCGTTGTGATGTATGAGGGCAATGCCGAGCAGGTTGGCGCCCCCTTCGAGATTTACAATCAACCCGCTTCGCGTTTCGTGGCCTCGTTCGTTGGAACACTCAATACGCTCGACGCCGTTGTTCGCGATGCAGGGTCAGGCACGATTACGATTGATGGCAAGGACATTGCAATCGACCGGACACGCCTTAACGGCCACAAGACCGGCGACAAGATTTCGCTCGCGGTTCGCCCGGAGGCTGTCAGCCTTGGCGAAGCCACCGACAAACGCGAAACGACACTCGACGGCAAGATCAACAGCGTACATTTTCTCGGCTCGGTCATCCGCATCCGGGCCTCGTTAGGCGAGAACACCGTGTCGTTCGACACATTCAACAACCCGAGCGCCCCGCCACCGTCTCCGGGCGAGAACGTCAAGGTTAGCCTGGCAGCCAAGGACCTGCTGGTTCTGGGGCATTAGCCGCTGCGATCATGCATCTAACGAAAAAGGGCGCCGATAAAGCGCCCTTTTTCGTTCAGTCAGGGCTACAGGAACTACCCTGCAATCGCTTCGTTCAGTAGCTTCAACGCTGCCTTCTTGGTCAGCTTCACCGGATTGCCGCCCGCAGTCGGGTCAACGATAGCCATATCGGCAATCAGTTCTTTCTGCTTCTTGGTCATGTCGAGGTCGGTGATCAGCCCTGGCAGCGTATGCGGCACCTTCAGCTCCTTACGCAGCTTGAGCACAGCTTTGGCGAAACCGTCGAAACCGCCCTTGATACCGATATAGCTGGCAAGTCTCGCGATACGCTCCTCCACCGCATCGCGGTTGAAAGCCAGCACATAGGGCATGAACACCGCATTGGTCATGCCGTGATGCGTGTCATAGATCGCGCCGATCGGATGCGACAGGGAGTGGATCGCGCCAAGGCCCTTCTGAAACGCGGTCGCTCCCATTGCAGCTGCGCTCATCATATGCGCCCGCGCCGTCAGATCCTTGCCATTGGCATAGGCTTTAGGCAGGTTCTCGAACACCAGCCGAATACCTTCAACAGCGATGCCATCCGCCATCGGGTGGTAGCCAGGAGCGCAATAGGCTTCCAGGCAATGTGCGAGAGCATCCATTCCCGTACCCGCCGTTATGAAACCCGGCATGCCGACTGAGAGCTCCGGGTCGGCGATGACAATCGCCGGCAGGAGTTTCGGATGAAAGATTACCTTCTTCGTATGGGTTTCCTCATTGGTGATGACGCCAGCKCGGCCGACTTCCGAGCCTGTTCCGGCCGTGGTGGGCACGGCGATGATCGGCGCGATGGCGGCGCTGTTGGCGCGGGTCCACCAGTCACCGACATCCTCGAAATCCCATACCGGGCGCG
>NZ_JBFUMG010000288.1:0-5609 GCF_054049495.1 Phyllobacterium sp. P5_D12
CATCCGCACTGCGTGCTGCCGAATGCATCCTGAATGACTGGCCAATCGAAGAGGGAGCGAAGCTTTCCGTCGCGAGGGAAGCTCTCCTGTCCTGCCTTGAACGCAGGCTCTCCCCCGGAGCCGCACGCATCGCCTTCATCGAAGCGGCAAAAGAAGCTGGCAACTATGTCGATGAACCGACACGGTTAGCTCCAGCTGGAAAAGTGAAGAAGTCGCATAGGGCAAGGCGGCGGCTTTCATAAAGAAAACGGGCAACTTTCCACCGGCCACCAGCGTTGTATAATATTGCAAGTTTGGGAAGGAGTGACCACCATGGGAGCATCATCACAACACTTTGTCCGGAGAATGCCAACTGCGCCGGGCCATCTTATGGATGCAAGTAAGCAGCACATGCCCAAGACCAAGCATGAACCGGAGAGGTTATCCGACGTGCTGAAACGCTCGAAGGGAGCGTATTCCATCAAGAAGCACACCGCCTTCAGCAAGGTAAGGGCCGTAAAAACTCCGGACTTGTAATCTGATCAGGACGATACGCCTCAAGGGCGATGATAAATGAACAGTTGAGCTCCTCAACAGGAGCCCGCTCCGGCAGCCTTGTCCTCGACCAAAGCATCGATCGCGCGCTGAACCTCCTGCAATCCCCATCCGGCAGCAAGCGCTTCCTGTGCGATGGCGTACATCTCGTTCGATGAAACCTTGTCAAGGAACTGATCGCGCATCGCCTCGCGCCATTCTGCTTCGCGCTGTTCATCGTCTTCGGCAGATCGCGGGGATGCAATACGCATGGCACTCACTCCTACGGAAAATGCATGGTAGCGAATCACTTCTGAAAACGCAAAGTCTGTCAAGTCCGACAACATTCGGGACGTATCGCACCGACGCATATCTTTATCAAACAGCTTTGGATGGAGCTTGGCAAAACAATGGATTTGCGGGTAAGTCCACAGGACAGGACGCCCCGCTCCATCCTGATCGCATTTTCACCAATGAACACGCTGGAACCTTTTTGTCGTGCATTTGTTGAACAATCACAGCGGCTGATAACAGCAGTCGGGAGGACTCATGATGTCTATGAAATCACTTGTGATCGCTGCCGTAGTCGGCCTGTCCGGTTTATCGGCTTCCGGATGCGTCGAAACCACCGGCCCCTACTATGGCGGGTACAGCGGATATGGCGGCTATTACGGGACCACCATTTATGACGACGGATATTATAACGGACCTCGCTATTACAACAACAGGTCCCGTTACTACAATAACCGCCGTTATGATGGAAACCGCGATGACTGGCGCCGTCGCCATGACAATTCAGGCAGCCGTGACGATTGGCGCCGCAGGCAAGAAGCCCGCGCAGATCGTCCCGATACGCCGCGCCCTGCAAGACCGTCACGAAATGACAGTCGGCCGCCAAGCCAGCCCGATATATACGTTCCTCCAGTCAGCAGACCTGGCGGATACATGGGCAATCAGCAACGCTAGTTGAAACGATGGGTGGGTGCCGTAAAAATCAACGGCGCCCAAATTGTTTCTTCAAACATGCTTGGGCGGTTCTCTCACCTCGTCGGGGTTGGGCACCGGCATTTCGTCGGGCAAGCGGTCAGGTGGCGGTTCCTCCACCGGAATTTCGCTTGGCGGACCAGGTTCTGGCGGCAGTTCTTCGGGCCGTGGCGCGGGGCCAGGATCGGTTGGCCGGTTCGTGTCTGGTCCTGGCTTCGGAATTGGTGCTGGATCACCCATATCGTACCTCCTATATCGAAGGTTAATCCCGCGCGTCCGCTAATGTTCCGCTGCTTCTTGCGCGCACAAGGGCTTTATGCTCGAATCGGCACCATCCCGTAGCCAAAAATTGATAATTCGCCATGTCATTCAGACCGCCGCAAAACATCGCCGCCAGGTTCGACCGGGACAGCCCGCCAAACGCCCTTGATATGGAAATCATGGCGGAAATGGCCGCCGCGCTTGGCCGTGCAGGAGAAAAGGTCGAACAAACATTGGAAAAGCTCCACGCAGCACCGGAGTCCGGGCGGGTTCCCGAACTCTAAGCCGCGGCGCGCGCAGTCCACGCCTATTTCATCCAACGTGAACTATGCGGCCTGCGCAATCACGACGACGCTATCCGCCACTACGGCATTCCGCGCGCGGTGCTGGTGCGGTTGGGTGCTGTCTGACAGGCCTGAAAGTACCTCGTCGCGCGATCCAGATTACTTTTCAGATTTCTCTTCTTCAAACATCACTGCCACATCAGAATTGGCCGACAGCCGAACTTTGTTGCCTTCCACTTCCGCGACCAGCGACGTTGAAATGTAATGATGATGGCCCTTGTGCGAGCCCTCCCCACTATCCTTTTTGGTCAGTTTGATGCGCGCCCCATCCACATGGTCCACCGTGCCAACATGGACACCATCCGCTCCAATGACTTCCATATGTGTCTTGATGCCTGTTACAGCCATGACTTACCTCCAAAAGTTGCAACACAGGAACGCTCGAAGTGAACTTTGGATGCATTGCTGCGTTGAAGGGTTACACAGCAGTCGCGAAACCTCTACCTTGATCGCAGAAATTCCTTTTCGATCATATCAATAGGTCCCGATCCTAAATGACCCACGAAATTTTGACGCCTGGAGAAATGGGTGAAGCGGACAGGCGGACGATCGCGGCCGGTCCTTATGATGGCCACGGCCTGATGCTGAATGCCGGGGCTGCCATTGCCCGCCACCTTCTCGCGAAATATGGCGGCACGTCCGAATTTCATGTCCTGTGCGGACCCGGAAACAATGGTGGCGATGGCTATGTCGTTGCGCGCCTGCTCGCCGAAAGCGGTGCGACGGTAGATGTCTGGTCATCCGGCACACCCAAACCGCAGACCGACGCGGCACGAGCACTTCAGGATTGTCCGCTCCAGCCGCGGCCCATCGGGGAATTCCAGCCAAACTCCGGCAGTCTTGTTGTCGATGCGCTGTTCGGGGCAGGATTGAACAAAGAGATCACAGGCGAAGCGGCGGGCGCGATCGGGCGTGCCAACGAAGCCTCGGTAAAGCGCGTTGCTGTGGATGTGCCTTCGGGGCTCGATGGCTTGACCGGCCAGCCGCTCGGTCCGGTCTTCAAGTCGACAAGCACAATCACGTTTTTTCGCAAGAAACCCGGCCACCTGCTGTATCCGGGGCGGGATCTGTGCGGCGAGTTGATCGTCGCGGATATCGGCATAAGCAAGGACGTTCTTCGCGATATCCAGCCACGATGTTTTGAGAACACGCCGGATCTCTGGCGAGATCTGCTTCCGGCGCCTGAAGCCAACACCCACAAGTACAAGCGCGGTCATGTTGCAGTGTTTTCCGGCGGTGCGACCGCAACAGGCGCGGCGCGGTTATCGGCATTGGCGGCAGCAAGAAGCGGTGCGGGCGCCGTCACACTTCTGTCGCCGGCGGAAGCGCTAGGCGTCAATGCCACCCACCTCACCTCGATCATGCTCAGCCGCTGTGACCACCCGGAAGATTTGCGATCTTTCATCGAAACGCGAAAGGCCTCGAGCTTCGTGCTCGGACCGGGTTTCGGTATTGGTGAAAAAGCCCGCGACTTTGCCCTCGCCCTGCTGCGGAACCAGGCTGCGAAACTGGTCTTCGATGCCGACGCGATCACATCGTTTCGCGATCATCCTGACATCCTTTTCAACGCCTCGCGCAGCGCACCGGAAATCCGTCTGGTGCTGACACCGCACGACGGCGAATTCAGGCGCCAGTTTCCCGATATTGACGAGAAAGACTTGCCTTCAAAGGTCGAACGGGCCCGCGCCGCCGCTTCCCGTTCCCATGCGATCATCATCTACAAGGGCGCCGACACTGTTATCGCATCGCCTGATGGTCGCGCCGCGATCAATACCAATGGGACCCCGCGCTTGGCCACAGCAGGCTCGGGCGACGTTCTCGCAGGTCTTGCCGCAGGTTTGATGGCTCAGGGCATGCCTGCATTCGAGGCGGCCTGTGCGGCGGTCTTCATTCACGGCGCGGCGGCACGCAGCCTGCGCTTCGGCCTGATTGCTGAGGACCTTCCTGCAGCAGCAGCTTTTGTTCTTTCGGATTTGTTGGGGAATTTGGTTCAGGAGTGATTTCAGGGAAACCGGCAAGCGCTGGATCGACCGATATATTGAGGAGATGGACATGAGAATTTTTTTTCGAACGATTGCCCCGATGCTATTGGCTGGATTGGCAGGATGCGCCGCAATTTCTTACGCCAAGGATAATTATGCGGGGATTTCGCCCCAGCAGTACAAAGCAGCCAATGGCGACAGATACACCATCTATGACAATATCGCGCAAAGCCGGCTAATGATCGGACCGGCAGGCAGCGCTTCTGCAACTGAAGGGTTCGTCAAGGGTCTTGGGCTGAGTTCCACACCTCCCGTCGTCTACCGCGATGCTGCCGAACAGTATTTGCGGTCTACCGAGCGCAACTGCACCGCACAGGATGTCACCCTTATCCTCGATCCGCGCTACGAGGTGCGCTATCGCTGCGACCGCACGCGCGGACCTTCCGATGTGCTGCTTGGCCCGGCCCGGCCCGGCTAGGGTCTGTTGGATCAGATTTGTCCTGATTCATTAACCCTGTCTTTACCTTGATCATTCACCTTGTTCTCAAGCGCGATTTGTACGGCGTACGCGCTTCCAAGGTTTCTTGCCACGCGTCATCAATTCGTCGCAATGACAGGCTAATGATTACACACAGCGAATAGCTTATTTCCATTTTTGACCACGGATGTACTGGCACTGGTGTCGAGGTAAGCTTAGGAAGGTCGGGTAGCTCCCGGCCTTTTGCTTTTTCGATCGCCAGCAATTCGATGCCTCAAACCCGCCGGTCGCCTGCGCATCGTCCTGTACATCAATTGTATTCGAGCGTAACGACCACATTATCCGTGTAGGTTCCCGGCGGAGGGGTCGCCTGTTTCGGGACGCGGGCATAGATCGGAATTACCTTTTTTTTGCCTTCGCCTTGCTGATCTTTCAAAAAACCTGTCGTTGCGTTGTCACCCCAAGGCTGGAGTCGCTTGTCGTCTCTGTACAGATTGTAGCTGATCTTCTCATTGCCATTCACCATGTTCCGGGTCCTGTTAACGTCGCCCTGACCACCCCATCCAAGTTTGACAGCATATTTCGTGCTGTTGTCGCAGTTTACGGTCACTGCGCCCTGCTGATCGCGGGGCTGGTCTAGATCCTGCCATGATCCAAAGTCGATATGCTGAGTGACATCCAATGCACAAAATGACTTGACCACGACACGAACCTGTAAAGGGACGCTTACCACAGGGCCGGTACAATCCGCTGGCGGCGGGAACAATCCCCAGAATTCAACGTATTGGAAATTGGCGATAACGGTATCGGTATAGAGGCCCTCTTCAACGTTGGTCTTATTGCTAATCACGCCAAATATACTGAAATTAGAATCACCGTGCACGCGTTGCAGCAACGTTGCAAAAACCCATGGCGGTGCCACGTCATTGGGAATTCTGGTTCCAACGCTGTAAACTCTCGTTCGGGTGGAATCGCTGTAGAATTCATATCCGATTTTTGTGCCGTTGGGGCCCTTCATGTGCCGCACCTTTCCGGTCATTCCAGTAC
>NZ_JBFUMG010000289.1:0-5589 GCF_054049495.1 Phyllobacterium sp. P5_D12
TTGGTGACCTTGGCAATGAAACCACCACCGGTAATGATCGTATCGCCGCGACGGATATTCTTCAGCTGCTCCTCGCGCTTCTTGGCAGCGGTACGCTGTGGGCGAATGATCAAGAAGTACATGATCACGAAGATCAGAATGAACGGCAGGATGCTCATCAGCATTTCCGGCGCGCCGCCGACACCCGTTGCCTGTGCATATGCGGGAGTTACGAACATTGAGACAACCTCCAGAGAAAACCAGATTTGAAAGAACTTGAGCCAGCGCAATACAATGTTTGGGGCGTCAAAAGCAACCGTACAAAACTGTGTGTCCTACTTTTCGAATTATCTTCAACATGATAGTCGCATATATGCATGAAAATGAAGGTTCGATGAGTATGTCCGATGAATTGTTGACAGATAAACTTGACCGGCTGATTGCGGTGCTGGAGCGTATGGCACCGCCAAAAGCTCAACCGGTCGACCTCGATGTGGCGGATTGCTTCGTTTGGAATCCGGACAAGCTCACCTTTGACCCGGTCAGCAAGGTCAACCGCGTGGACATTTCCTTGATCCGCGGCGTCGACAACGTTCGCGATATCCTCTTCGACAATACGAAACGCTTTGCCGATGGTTTGCAGGCAAACAATGTTCTTTTGTGGGGCGCACGCGGCATGGGCAAGTCATCGCTGGTCAAGGCGGTGCATGCCTCGGTCAACGCTGCACCGACCGGCGGTCACCCGCTGAAACTGGTGGAAATCCACCGCGAAGATATCGACAGCCTTCCTGCGCTGATGGCGGCCATCAAGGACACGGATTACCGGTTCATCCTGTTTTGCGACGACCTGTCCTTCGATCACGACGACACATCGTACAAATCATTGAAGGCAGCACTGGAAGGCGGCGTCGAAGGCCGGCCGGACAATGTCATCTTTTACGCCACATCGAACCGGCGTCATCTTCTGCCGCGGGACATGATCGAGAACGAACGTTCGACCGCGATTAATCCATCGGAAGCGGTTGAAGAAAAAGTTTCGCTTTCGGACCGCTTCGGACTTTGGCTCGGCTTCCATAAGTGCAGCCAGGACGACTATCTGTCGATGATCGATGGCTATGCGGCGCATTTCCACCTGCCGTTGAAGCAACCGGAATTGCATGCGCAGGCGCTGGAGTGGTCCACGACACGCGGGGCACGGTCCGGCCGTGTCGCCTGGCAATTTATCCAGGATCTTGCCGGACGTCTCGGCAAGAAACTGTAGACACTAAAAAAGCCCGCGTCGTTCAACGCGGGCTATCAAACTGCTCGTCGGGTCCGATCAGGATTCGAGATATTTCGTCGGGTCAACCGGCGTCGAGTTCTTGCGAACCTCGAAGTGAAGCATCGGCGTCGTTGCGTTGCCGGTCATGCCCGACACGCCAAGCTGATCGCCGCGCTTGACCTTCTGGCCGCGCTGGACATCGAGCTTGCTGGCATTGCCGTAAACCGTCACGAGACCGTTGTCATGGCGCACCAGCACCGTGTTGCCGAATTCCTTCAGGCCATCGCCGGAGTAGATGACCACGCCGTTTTCAGCAGCCTTGATCGGCGTACCTTCAGGCACCGAGATGTTGATCCCGTCGCTGCCCTTGCCATAGTTGGCGACAACCCGGCCGCGAACCGGCCAGCGCATACCCGATACGCCCGTCGCCGACGGCGCTGCGGCAACATCCTTGTCCTTATCCGCGTTCTCTATCACCTTCTCGCTGGCCTGTGGCGGCGTGTAAGGCTTGGCCGACGTATCGGCTTGCGGAGCTGCAGCAGCCTGCGTAGCGGCACTTGCGACCACCTTCGGCTGTTCTGCAGGCGGTGTCGAAGCTGTCTTGACCTGATCGACCGTTCCGCCCTTCGGCTTCATGGTGTTGGCGACATTCTGAGCAAGCGCGGAATTGGACGGCGGAATGATGAGAGCCTGACCAACACGGACGGTGCCATCCTTCATGTTGTTCGCCTGCTTGATCGCCTCGACATTGCTGCCGGTCTTGCGCGAGATCGCATGCAGCGTATCACCGCTCTGGACTGTATATGAGCCCTGGCCGGTTGGCTTTGCAACAGTGGTCGCAGCAACTACCTGCTTGGTCGCCTGCGGTGTCTGTATGACGGCGACGTTGTTCGAATGCACCGGAGCGGGCTTTACAGGCATCTTTGCTTCACGGCCATCCGGAGTTTTCAGCGTACCCGAAGCCGACCCCAACGGTGCGGCCTGCATTGGCTGCGCTGAAGCGACCTGCTGCTGGCGCAGTGGAGCGGCGCTGGCGACAGGTGCAAGTGCCGGGCGCGTTGGCTGCGAGGAGACTGGCGGCAGTGCCGAAGCGCTTGCAGCGCCGACAGGCGGCAGGCTGCTGCGCTGGACACCGCCGCTGCGGCTGACAGAAGCAGTCTGCGTTGAATCGACGGGTGGTGTATAAGGTTGTGGCGTGTTGTTGGACGCTTGCATGACTGATCGTTGATTGTCGCTATAGCCGGAACTGAAATCCGCGCTGGTGAAACGCTGCACGCCAGAGCTGCAGCCTGCCGCGATACCGGCAATCGAGAGAATGGCGGCATTCAGAGCCAGCCGCCGTGACGCTTTGTCTAGTGTACTCAAACGCATCGCATATCCCGCCCGTACTCAATACAAGAATATTGGACTCATTAGATCGCGTTAATGTTACTCGACCGTTAAAGAGCGAATAAAATTTGTAAAAAATTCACCAAACTCGTAAAGGGTCAGGGCTCCGTACGTCACCCTCCAACGTCACGATGCACCACCCTCTCCGTCATCCTCGGGCTTGACCCGAGGACCCACGGCTGAGAAGCGTTCTGCTATACGATGCACAAGGCATTCCAGCAAAATGCAAGCTTCAATGAGGGCTGTACTGTTCTTCGCTGGATTGTGTCGAGTTCATGGAGAGGATTAGACTCCTTTGTCATGGGTCCTCGGGTCAAGCCCGAGGATGACGGATGAGGTGGACGCTTTTTACAAGAAGAGACGTGGTAACAAGCGAACGTCTCCTAAAGCGCCGAGGCGACACCTTCCATCAGGGGCAACAGGCGCACCGGCATCAAATCATGGCGCTCAAAACGGCTGCCAATTTTCGATAACCGCGCCATCACTTGTCGGCCRTCGAGCGGCCCGATCGGTGCGATCATCACGCCGTTTGACGACAGGAGATCAACGAACTGGCGCGGCATGCTTTCGAAAGCGCCCCAGACGATGATGCGGTCGAACGGACCGTCATGCACTAGTCCGTGACGGCCGTCAGCGTGCTTGACAAAGGTATTCTCGATTTTCAGGGCCTGGAGCCGCTGATGCGCCAGTTCAACCAACGTGCGATAGCGCTCGAGCGACAGAACACGGCCCGCTAGCCGCGCCATCACGGCCGCCGTAAAGCCAGAACCGGTGCCGATTTCCAGCACACGGTGCGTAGGCTCAATATCTAGGGAATTAATCAGCTGCGCCTGCAGATCCAGCGCTTCGATGAACTCACCGCATTCGATCGGCAGCGTTCCCGTACCGTAGGCAAGGTTACCGAGATTGCCGTTGACAAAGGCCGTACGCGGCGTCGCCTCAAAGGCGCTGATCAGACGCTGATCCGACAGGCCCAAGGCGCGCATACGCAGTACGAAAGCCGCAAATCCTTCGCGTTCAGACATCGCAACCTTCATGCAATGGCACTCGCAAGGGTTGCGAGCGTGTCATGCGCTGTCAAGTCGAGTTGCAGCGGCGTAACCGAGATGAAGTTCTTGGCGAGTGCGGCCACATCGCTGTTTTCGGCCGGCACATCCTTGCCGCGGCCATAGCGCAGCCAGTAGTAGGGCAAGCCCCGTCCGTCGTGGCGCTCTTCTATGGTGAGGCCATGCGAAAGCTTGCCTTGCGCTGTAACCCGCGTTCCGGCGATCTCAGCCGCGCTGCAACTCGGGAAGTTGATATTGATGAGAACGGTCTTTGGCAGTTCGACATCAAGTACCTTTTTCAGGATCGCGGGCGCCCTCTCCTCCACGACCTCCCATGGCAGCACGCGCGCGCCGCCATCCAGATTGTATTCTTGCGACAAGGAAATGGACTTGATGCCGAGCAACGTGCCCTCGATGGCGCCAGCCACAGTCCCCGAATAGGTGACGTCATCCGCCATGTTCGAGCCGGAATTGACACCGGAAAGGATCAGATCAGGTGCATCCGGCATCAGATGCTTAACGCCCATGATGACGCAATCGGTTGGCGTCCCGCGCACGGCAAAATGCCGGTCATCGATTTTACGCAGGCGCAACGGGTTGGACAGCGTGAGCGAATGCGCCAGACCACTCTGGTCCGTTTCCGGTGCAACCACCCAGATATCATCCGAAAGCTGGCGGGCAATGCGTTCAAGCACGCTCAGACCTTCCGCATGAATACCATCATCGTTGGTCAGAAGAATGCGCATTTGCCCCAGTCCCTCAAAGATTATGCCGCTTTTTCGATCCGCTTCAGTCCACCCATATAGGGCACAAGGGCTTCAGGAATTGTTACGCTGCCGTCCTCATTCTGATAATTTTCGACAACGGCGATCAGCGCGCGCCCCACAGCGGTACCGGAACCGTTCAGCGTATGAACGAAACGCGTCGACTTCTCGCCTTCCGGCCGGTAGCGGGCATTCATGCGGCGTGCCTGGAAATCACCGCATACCGAGCAGCTGGAGATCTCGCGATACGCCTTCTGTCCCGGCAACCAGACTTCGAGGTCATATGTCTTCTGCGCGCCAAAGCCCATGTCGCCGGTGCACAGCGTCATGGTGCGGAACGACAGGTCGAGCCGCTTCAAAACTTCCTCGGCACACGACGTCATCCGCTCATGTTCCTCGATGGAATGCTCGGCGTCGGTGATCGACACCAGTTCCACCTTCATGAACTGGTGCTGGCGCAGCATGCCGCGTGTGTCCCGCCCGGCCGAACCCGCTTCCGAACGGAAGCACGCCGTCTGCGCCGTCATGCGGATCGGCAGATCCCGAATGTCGAGAATCTCTTCGCGCACCAGATTGGTCAGCGGCACTTCCGMGGTCGGGATCAGATAGCGGCCGTCCGTGGTCCGGAACAGGTCTTCGGCGAACTTCGGCAACTGGCCCGTACCATAGAGCACTTCGTCATTGACCAGCAAAGGCGGACTGACCTCGGTATAGCCGTGTTCGGTCGTGTGCAGATCGAGCATGAACTGGCCAAGCGCACGCTCCAGCCGTGCCAGCTGGCTTTTCAGGACCGTGAAGCGGCTGCCGGAAAGCTTGGCTGCCCTCTCGAAATCCATGTAGCCGAGTTTTTCGCCGATTTCGAAATGCTCTTTCGGCTCGAACGAAAAATTCTTGAGATGTCCGACGCGGCGCGTTTCGACATTGGCGCCCTCGTCCTTGCCGACAGGCACGTCAGCAAGCGGTACGTTGGGAAGCACCGACAATGCATCGTTCAGCGCTCGATCGAGCTGACGCTCTTCTTCTTCCGCTGACGTCAGGAACACCTTGATCTCCGCAACTTCGGCCTTGAGACGGTCGGCGGTTGCCTGATCCTTGGCACCCATTGCCTTGCCGATTTCTTTCGAGGCGGCGTTGCGGCGTTCCTGTGCCT
>NZ_JBFUMG010000290.1:0-5586 GCF_054049495.1 Phyllobacterium sp. P5_D12
AAAGTAGCGCGCCCATGTCCCGGCTAAAACTTTTACAGATCGCTTTGTTTGMCTTCGGTGTCGTATTCTGTCTGGTCTATCCGCTCGCGATTATTTGGCCATCAGGTTGGGCTTGGCATGATGGCCCGCCCACCGCTTCGCACTATTTCATGATGATCGTGGGCATATACGCAACGCTGGGGATATTTTTGGTCCGTGCGTCGCGCAATCCCATAGCGCATCGGTCGCTGATAGAGTTCACGATTTGGTCGAGTGTCGTGCACGCGCTGACCATGGCGGTCCAGTCCTACAGCCCCGGCGCGCATATGGGCCATATGCTGGGCGACGTGCCGGCCTTGCTATTCGTGGCAGCGGTGCTCGCCTGGTTGACCTATTCTCACGCTGCAACGAACGACGGCTAGAGGCCGGAACGTCGGTATAGCAAGTCCGTCTACATCTGACCGCGACTTGCGGAGTCTGACGTCACTGCGCCAATCCCGGTTGAACAGTCGACGCTCGCTGATTATCCCCTGCCGACCTTCTCCAATGCAAGATCAGGGCAGTCCTGACCCGGAAGCTCTCTAACCAATAAGGATGAAGGGACACTTGTCTCTATCGCATGTACTATGTTCGGCTTCAGATGGGGGTCCAATGCCGTACTCGCGTGCTGCCGCCGTAGCGGCGCTCAGTATGATGCTTTTACGCCCGCTGCCGACGATGGCGGCGGAGCCTGTTGGTGAGGCTGTCCTTATCAAAACGGAAGTAACTGGTGGAGGCGGCCCTATCGCGGTGGATACGCCAGTCCATCGCGACGAAAGGATCAAGACCTCTCAGTCGGGCCTTGGTCAATTCCTGTTCCGTGATGGTACCAAGCTGGCGGTGGGCTGGGGCTCGTCAGTGACGATCGATAAATTCGTCTATGATGACACCAGCTCGGTCAAAAATCTGACGATCAAAGCTGCCAAGGGAACGTTTCGCTGGGTCAGCGGAAATTCAAAATCGTCGGCCTATAATATCCTGACCCCTGCCGGAACGATCGGCGTACGTGGAACCGCATTCGACTTCTACGTGGGCCCGGACGGAACCACAGCAGTCGTCCTGTTGAACGGTTCGGCACGATTTTGCGGTGCGGGCGGCTGCAAAGAACTGAAGCGCCGTTGCGATTGTGTCGTTGCCAAGCCCAATGGCCGAATAACCGATACCCGCCGCGTCGATCGGAACATCTTCAAGACGCTGGGCAGTACGAAGGCACTGCCCTTCCTGTCGGGCAATCAGAAGCTCTCAGGAGGATTGGGAGTAACTGGCACAGGGTGCGGCCTTTCGATGGCGGCAGCGGAGCCCGCGGATAATGGCTCGCTTCCTCCAGCCAGGGCACCCGGTCTTGCCCCGCAAAGTCCGCGAGCTCCCGATCCGCCTGCTCCTCAGAGTCTTCGGGCTTCTGATCCGCCTGCTGCAGCACCCTCCGATGCGCCCGATCCGCCCGCTACGCCAAGGACGCCTGATACGCCGTCCAAGCCGGATAAACCTGACAAGCACCATCATCATGACAGGCACCACGATAAAGACCGTCATCACCACGACAGGCATGATGATGATCGGCGCGGTAGAGATCGCCACGATCACGATAGAGGCCGCGACAACCGGGATGGTAATGGACCAAGGCACAACAGATAACCGGATCCTATCAAATGCCAGGGGACAGGTCCTTCGCTGCCGGCTGATCGATGAAGTGATCGGATCGGCGCGATATCCGGCGATAGAATTCCGGCAGACCACTTGTGAGTTCCACCGCCTGCAATTTTACGATCCGCAAGAATTTACGACTGCTTGAAGACCGCAACCGCAAGGCTTCGATGAGTTGGGCGTGGATAGCCCGCAGTTGCACAAATTCGGGAGTTCCGCCGATCTTTTCATCACCGACAACCGCGAAAAGCCTGGTCCGCATACTTTTCCCTTTCAAGGCGAGGGCGCCTGCTTCAAGCAAAGCATAGCCCGGCAGCATTTCGGCGGTGCTGTCTGATACAAGAATGTCAAAGCTGACCTCCTTGCACGAAGATTCGATGCGCGCTGCAATGTTGACCGCATCGCCAATGGCGGAATAATTGAAGCGTGTTTCCGCACCCATGTTTCCGACGCATGCAAGTCCGGTATGGATACCAATCCCTATTCCGACCTTCTGTTCGTCTCCAAAGCCAAACGCATTATCCTGATTAAGGCGCGCGAGCGTCTCACGCATGGCCAATGCGGCATGGACCGCTTTGTTGGCATGATTGGCTACATCCACAGGGGCGTTCCAGAAGGCCATTATCGAGTCGCCGATAAACTTGTCGAGAGTCCCTTCGTTGGCGATGACATGACGGCTAAGCGCATCAAGGAGTGTATTAAGGAACAATACGACTTCTGCCGGGGTCAGGCGCTCACTGATTTCGGTAAAGTTGCGGACGTCGACAAACATAACCGTCAGTTCCCGGTCGTCTCCTCCTAGGCGCAATGCATTCTGCGTGTGCTCGATGCGATACAGCAGCGAAGGCGAAAGATAGTGGCCAAATGCGCGTCTGACCGCCCGGCGTTCGCGATCGATCACTAGAAAGCGAAACGAGGTCGCTGCAAAATGCGTTATCGACCCGCTGACGATGGGCGCCAGCGGATCAAATAAAAGGCCCGCGTAGAAAAAGGCGAGCCACGACGCCACAAGCGCCATGACCGTGATCAGCAGCCCGCAAACCAAGGCGACGGCAGGACTAACGAAAGTCGTCAATATCACGAGCAGACTTCCCATCGCTGCGATTGACAGGATTTCGAGCCCATTTGCCCAATCTGGACGCGAGAGAAACCGTCCCGACAATATCTGCTCGACGGTTTGCGCGTGCACCGAAACGCCAGGCACGTTCTGTCCAAGGGCAGTGGTACGGATGTCCTGAAGCCCGGCAGCGGATGTCCCGATAAATACGATACTGCCGTCGATAGCGTTCTTTATCTCGGGAGCGGCGCCTCCAGGCGCCAGTACCTGCCTGGCTGAAATATATCTCTCGGCGGTATCAGGGGTGATATAGAGCCACAGTTCACCCTCGGCAGTCACCGGAACCATGAATTCCCCGATTTTGACCATGGTTATGGTGTTAGGCACGTTGGTTGCGCCTGCCAGCACATAGGTGGAAGCGCCTTGGGCGACGCGTAGCGCTTCAAGCGCGAGGTTGGGATAGAGTTGCTCGCCATCGCTCAGGAAAAGCGGAACCGCGCGAACCACCGCCGATGGGTCACCGGGATTGAGGCTGATGTGCCCGATGCCGGCGGCATTCGCTTCAAATTCCGGCCGCAACGGCGTCGCGGCCTTGATGCGTGGAGGCGCGCCAGCAGGATTTTCACCTGTAAAGGCAAAGCCGGCCTTCACCTGTGGGCGATAATTCCCTTCGTTAGACAAACCAAAGCCCAGGACGACAGGTTTCCCGGCAATCGCTTGAGAAAAAATTTCATCATTATCAGGCAGTTGACCAAGCAGCGAGGGATCAATTCCGGCAACGTCTCGCACGACAGTACGCGGCGATAGACGGTCCGGCTCGGCGAACAGAACATCAAACGCGATGGCAGATGCCCCCATTTCAGTGAGCCTGTCGACCAAGGTGGCAAGCCGGTCCCGCGGCCATGGCCACTGACCGAACTCCCGCAGCGAGGCTTCATCTATATCGACGACCTTGACGGGCAGGTTTTCGAATGTTCGTGGCGCGATGCGCTGATATTCGTCGAATGTGAGGTCGCGGGCCTGCTTCAGCAGTGGCGGGTCACTTGCCCGCAGGATCGTGAGCGCCGCTACGATCGCTAAGCCGATAAGTACGCCAACTTGCTGCGCGCGCGTCATGGATGCCGTATCAGACCCCTTCTACCGAAAGCCTGACGACAAGGAGTTCTCACCCGGAGGAGTAAGTCCGATCTGATGGCCTGCCGCCGCGCCAGAAATGGTATGCTGCATTTTTCTTGGCTTCTATGCAATCGGGACATCATTTGCCATCAAATTGCAAAGAGTGGCGCACCCGAATGTGATTTGACGAAGGGGTTGCCGAGAGCCGTGCATCATCCTGCCCTCCCCTGGTACAGAGGTTCGGTGCTTAATCCCCAGTCAAAAAGGTCTTTCGTCAGGCCTCGCCTCTAGCCAGCCATGAACCTGAAACGACGTCGCACGGTTGGTGTCGTACATACAACCAAACAGAAATCACCGGCTGTGAATTCACCAAATGTTTCTCGTCGAAACATCTTGCGCGCGCTGGCACGCCAAGGGTATGATAGCCGATGAAAACCACTTCCGCTAAAACTTTACCTGCAATTGGCTCGGGCGATCGTCCTTGGCTCAAGATCCTTTCCAGCTACCGTAAACCGCACAGAGGACGCAGCGCCTTCGAACTCGCTGTTACTGTCATTCCGTTCGCTTTTTTCTGGGCATTGACCTGGGCCGCCGTGCACTATGGATACTGGTGGGGCCTGGTATTGATTGTGCCCGCAGCTGGCTTCCTGCTTCGGCTATTCATGATCCAGCACGATTGCGGCCATGGCTCTTTTTTTGCGCATCGTCATACGGATGACTGGACCGGCCGAGTGATCGGCGTTCTGACTCTGACCCCTTATGATTACTGGCGTCGTACGCACGCTTTGCATCACGCTTCGGCCGGCAATCTTGACGAGCGGGGCGACGGTGACATTACTACGCTGACCGTTGCGGAATATCGCGCCCTCTCGCGTTGGGGCCGGCTTGGGTATAGGCTGTATCGCCATCCAGCCGTAATGTTTGGTATCGGGCCCATCTGGCTTTTCATCTTCAAACAGCGACTACCCTTCGGCATGATGCGTTCCGGCTTGGAGCCGTGGGTTTCGACGATGGCAACCAATCTCGGAATAGCGGTTCTAGCGATATCTCTCATGTGGCTGGTTGGCGTCGGTCCGTTTCTCCTGATCCATCTGCCGATCGTCACTCTAGCCGGCGCTGCCGGCATCTGGCTGTTCTACGTGCAACATCAGTTCGAAGAAACGCATTGGTCGTCCGGTCCCGAGTGGCAATTTGCAGAGGCCGCGCTGCATGGTTCTTCGCATTACGTGCTGCCGGGCGTGCTGCGCTGGATGACCGGGAATATCGGCATTCATCACGTGCATCATTTGTCCTCGAGGGTTCCCTGTTACCGGCTTCCGGAAGTGCTGAAAGACTATCCGGAGCTCGGCGATGTCGGCCGCATCACCATCATGGAAAGTCTTCGCTGCGTTGACCTCGTCCTTTGGGACGAAAATCGTCGCAAGCTTATTTCGTTTCGCGAGGCCAAAAAGCTGGCTTGAACCAAGAGAAAGCTCGGAACCATCTTCCAGGCGGGTCGTTGACTCCCTGGAAAGTGTGATGACTGTGTCAACCGGACGCGATGGCAAGGCGGACAGGAACGTTTTTCCGGTTTCCAATCCTGGCCAACGAAATGGCAGACGAGCGCCTGTCCCATCCTGTCCACGCTTTGCTTCCAAAGGTTGGCGCTACTAACGAAAGTCCGTTGCGGTCAGAACGTACATGGTTTTGCGTCCGTGGGAATAGGCCTTTATTGCCGCGCCCTGGATCGACGCACGCGCCGCGTCGAATGC
>NZ_JBFUMG010000291.1:0-5556 GCF_054049495.1 Phyllobacterium sp. P5_D12
CTCGGCAGCGCAATCTCGATGTCCAGAGCCACGACGAGCACGGCGAGTAGCATCAGCGTCGCCAGCACGGCTACACCGACCRTCAAATTTAAATGTCCTCCGAAGGGAGCCATTTGCTGTCTCCATGCGTTAACCATCAATTAAGGAATGCGACAGATTTGTGATGGTTTTGTGACATGCCAAGTGCATGCAAATTAGGTGATCTATGAGTGTCCGGCTCACGAATGTGGCCAATAGCGACATTCCGTTAAGCGCGCGCGCGCTTGTGAAGCCGGGCCGGGTGTTTGTGCTGGCCTGCGTCGTTTCGGCGTTGCTGCTCAGCGCAGGTTTTATGCAGGATCTGATACTATATTCTGGTGCCAAGCCGGACCTTTCCAACAAGATATGGTTGCTCGACGTCGACTCAGAAGAGAGCGCGTTCACGTGGCTTTCTGTGGTGATAGCATTTTCCGCAGCATGGTTGCTTTTTCTGGCAAGCAGGGACGCAGCCACKCGCGGCAGCAGATTCAAATACCACTGGTATGCGCTCACAGTACTTTTTCTGTTGCTTTCGTTCGACGAGTTCGCCGGTATTCATGAAAAGATTTCTGCTGCTTTGTCCGGAAGGATGGAGCACACCGGCCTGATGTATTTTGCCTGGGCAGCGCCAGCTGGTGTCGTCAGCCTGATCGGTCTCGCTGCCTTTATTCCATTCATCAGGTCGTTTCCGTTGACGCTCGCGGGGCTCCTCGTGCTTTCAGCTCTGATCTTCCTTGGCGGCGCCGTCGGATTCGAGATGATTGGCGGCAGCGTTGCTGAAGTTGAAGGGATTGAATCATTTCGTTACCGAATACTGACGAACCTCGAGGAAGGTCTCGAAATGGCCGGGATACTGGTCTTCATCTATGTGCTGGTGTGCCATCTGAAGCGCTCGGGAGCAACACTCCACCCCAGCGCGTGATTTCCCCATTCTGCCGGATATCAAGATTGAAGAACTCGGCAGCCTTGATAAAAAAGATGCCCTCGCTAATGGCGGGTCGTGGCTTCTCGTCGCATTTCGCGGCGACTGTTCTCAGCGATCCGGTACCCCCGCCTTGCGCAAGATAAAGACGTGTACCGGCTGTGCTACATCCGTGGGCCTGAAGGGCTCCTCATCGGACTCGCCCAAGAATGCAGCTGAGCGCAATACGAAGACAAATAGCGACGAGTGCAAGAATGCGGCGACGGTTCATGACGGCTTGAACCACTTCGTTGTGGTGCCTGGCTCAATAATGCCGTGAAAGAACGGGTCGTGCGTGTCACCGGTCGCCMTGAAGCCAACGTACGAACCGCGATGCGCCTGCCAGCAAGCATCTGTCCATGTTCCTTGTGCGAGACAAGGATAGGATCAGCCATCGCGGCTCGGTTTCACCCTTGGTCCAACGCATCGGGCAACTATTGTTCAGTCGTTAAAGATAAGTATTCTGAGAAGATGAACCTCAAACAGCACTTCGACGACCTCGTGGCCGTAGTCAAAGCTTCGATCAAACCAAAACCCGAATTCGACCGGAGGCAGGGTGTCCCTTACAACAATGGGCTGAGAGACGCTCGACGCTCAAGAGAAACTGGCGTCAAGCTGGACAATCCCTACCGCGAAAACTCACGTCACTGGAAGCAGTGGAACGAAGGCTTCGAGCGGGCTAACAGATAGAACCTGAGGATCAATCCCAATCGCCGCGCAGGTGCAGCGTTGCAAGGCATTGCGGTGCTAGAAGATGCAGACGAATAAGTTGACACTATCGTTGGCACACTCCTGTCCCAAGAAAAAAGCCTATCCCCGAGCATGTCACACCACCGTGTCCCCAAACCCTTTTTACARGGGTTGGGACAGTGGGATACTAGGGGAGCTGGGACATATATGCAGATTGTTAAGGTCATTAATACCGCTCGGGTATGGATGGCGGATTTTCGCTTACGCCGAATACAAATGTGTCCCCACATGCGTGACACTTGTAATGGTCGCGCTGATAGGGGTCGCGTAGTGTGAATTGCAGAATGGATTTTTTGCGCTGACCAAAACAATTTGGACAGGCTCTATGAGGCACATTTGACGGTTCGCTGGGGTCTGCCACGAACTCGTAAGCATATGTGTTCCCACCATAGTCCATGAGTACGTCGTTGGCAGCAATCTCGTCCCAATCCTCGTAAACAGAAAGCTGCCGTTTGAGGTCAGTCATTTTCTCTTCGAGTTCCCGTTCCCGGTCAGCGCTAGAAAGTATGGCCGCTTGTGCTTCGAGTATCTTCCCCTGAAGCTCTATGACCGCGTTATTTAGCGCGACCTTGTCGCTTATATCTTTGATGCCTTTGGCGATATCAAAGGTATCTTTCAGTGCCCCGTAAGCCTCGCTTATACCAACAGCCATTTCCAGAATCCCTTAGCTATTCATCTGCTGTACGATGGCGATCCCAAGCGTGATCAGGGCAGTCAGGAACACGCCTATAGGGGACCAGTACATCTTGTTTGACGTTTCTTCATCTCGGTTGTCGCTGCCTGCTGTGCCGCCACGGCTGCGAGCTGAGCGTCGAAAAGCTGCTTTTGTAGCAGTAGATATAGGCGCCGTTGGATTTCTGTAGACCGCCTCATGACTTATAACCCCGCCTTTGACTTCAGACGGCGGGCCGCAGACATAGCCGGTTCGGCCGTCTTTCTTCGGTGCATTCCTGCTCATCTCTCAGGGGTCGATTTGCGCACAGCTGCACCGGCTTTCAGAAAAGCAACCTACCGAACCGCTTCAGTAGGATCCGCGAGACGCACATACGGCGGGAATGGTCTTGAGAATGATKATGATATCYTTCTGAAAGGACCAGTTTTCAACGTAMTGCTTATCGAAAGCTATCCGYTCGTCATAATTGACATCATTGCGGCCGCTGATCTGCCACACGCCAGTCAGGCCCGGGCGCGATTTGAAATARTARGTTGCGGCGGARCCATAGAGCTCGATCTCGTCCTTCACTACAGGACGCGGCCCAACCAGRCTCATCTCGCCGCGAAGAATGTTAACCAGCTGAGGTAATTCGTCGAGGCTCAATTTCCGCAACACGATGCCGAGTGTGGTGACACGTGGATCGGCCCGCAGCTTTCGCATCGCCACCCATTCTGCGTGTGCCTCCGGATTTGCAGCGAAATGAGCTTCCAGGATGGCATCACCGTCAGTAACCATCGTACGAAATTTGAGGCAATAGAACGCATTCCCACCACGCCCGATGCGGCGATGGCCATAGAGAACAGGTCCACCATCAGACAACTTAACCAGACAGGAGAGCAGTACAAACAGCGGGCTGAGGAGGATAAGGGCAAGGATCGCGGCAAACACATCGAACGATCGTTTCAAGAAACCTCCAATGGGAAGTTTTTCAAGTTCTTCGGATTCTCGAATTGTTTTCGTCGTCACAAGAAGTCCTTTCGAGTGGTTCTCAAGAAGCTGGCTCGTTTCGTGTTTTGGATGGCTAAACCAACTCTTCATAGGCGCGGCAATCCCCCACGCCAACCCAGGACTGGGGACTTCGTTCCACCGTTGGGCTTCAGCCCTAGGAAGCGTGGGACTTATGCCAAGCCCAAGATCAGACCAAAGTCCGATTGCTGTTCAGCAATGAAGAGGCTCGGCTCGGTGAACCTAAGGTCGGTCACGTTCCTCCTCGGACTTCAGACCAGGGAAGGATGAGTCTTATGACAATCGATCATCGGACCAAAGTCGGAATACCGCGAGGCGATCGTTTGATATGGAAGGGTATGGCGATGTTGACATGCGAACGCGACATGCCAAATTCGGGGAAGCCCTCTTGAGGCCCGCCACTTCTGTGACTGCAGTTGCTTTGAGCCGCAACAGAGACCAAACCTTCCCTTTGTCTTGCGTTCTGTTATGAGGACAGAACTTCTAGGAGGCACTATGCATACCCGTTTTGGACTGGCTCGCGTCCTTTGTAGCGCCTTCGTAGCAGCGGCATTGGTGGCGACGCCCTTTGAAATCACCTTTGATGGTCAATCTCTGAGTTTGCACGCACAATCGGCGTGGGCAAAAGATGGAGGCAATGGCGGCGGCAAGGGTGGTGGTAATGGAGGCGGCAAGGGCGGAGGCAATAGCAACGGCGGCGACAGTGGAAGTAGTGGCGGAGGGAACGGGAAGGGTAATAACGGCAAGGACGGGAAAAACGACAATGCGGGCCAGAGCGGCGATGAAAAGGGCCCTACAGTCAATCAATCCAAACCCGCTACCCGCGAAAACGGGGAAGTTGATGACTCTTCGATTGAAGTTCGTCACAAGAATGGAATGAGCGAAAGGATTGAGGCCGGGCGCTACACAATGAAGGATGCGAGGGGGCGCACCATCATTAACCRCACAGCAACAATTTCTGATCAATCGAGACTACAGTCGTTCGCCCGCTGATTGTTTTGCAACTGGGTGCGCCATGCAATGACCAATTATGCCAAGCGGATATCGTAACCAGCGTCACGCAGGGCCATCGCGGCTTCCGTCCTGTTTGTCACGTTAAGTTTCGCAAATATGCGTCCCATATGGTGCTTCACAGTTTTTTCGTGAATGTCGAGCTTCAGCGCAATCCGCTTGTTGCTCAAACCGGCCGCGGCAAGATCCAGGACCTCATACTCGCGACTGGAGAGTTCGGAGATCAGATCAGTCTTATTGGACGCATTGGAGATGGATGACAGATCCGATAGCATCCGGGCCGATAGGGCCGGAGAAACGTAACCCTCGCCAGAGGCGACAGCTCGGATTATTTCGGCCAGCGCCCGTGAGCCGACGCCTTTGAGGACATATGCTTTCGCGCCGCTGTTCAGAGCCTTTGTCACATCGTCACTCCTCTCTGACACAGTCAGCATGATGATCTTTTGGTCGGGGAAATGGTCGAGGATCGGAGAGATCGCGTCCAGGCCACCGCCTGGCATAGAGATGTCCATTAGAATAACGTCMGGGCGGTGATCATGGGCAATCCGGATCGCGTCCTCCTTCGTGCAGCCTTCTCCAACGATCTGGAAGCCGTTGATTTCACCGAGGCTGCGCCTGACCCCCTCCCTGAATAACGGATGATCGTCGATCACTGCAATACTTAGTCCAGTCATTACACCTGCTCCAGTCCGTCCAAATTCAGTGACATCCGTACCCTAGTCCCTCGTGCTGAAGACTCTATCGTAAAATGGCCCCCAAGACTTTCCACTCGATCTCTTAGCCCGGCAAGTCCGATACCGGTACGACCAGTGGCTGGATCGAATCCAGGCCCGCTGTCAGAGACCTCGACTACAACGCGTTCGCCTCGAAAAGTTTCCACAACCCGTTGTTCAATGCCTCCGCCATGCTGGAATCCATTGTTCAAAGCTTCTTGTATAAAGCGATAAATGCAAATTTTTGCGGAAGGTTCGAGCTGCGCCGGGGTGCCTGACATCGATAAATCAACGCTCGACCCGGTACGATACTCGTGGGCTTTAACCGCCCGCTGGATGATTTCTGGCAAATCGGCCGCCTCTATATGTGGCAGCACAAGGCCGTCGCAAATGTTCCTGATTTCACGCATCGCCTCGTCCAG
>NZ_JBFUMG010000292.1:0-5551 GCF_054049495.1 Phyllobacterium sp. P5_D12
CTACTTATCTACCAAGACGCGCTTCGACGACCGCCCGTCTTCCCAACATGCAAACAATGGCCAGACTCCGGGGAGGGCGTGGCAAGGGAGACCCTTAACATGGCTCGGACACCTGAAATAACAGGCTCATCCATTGCCACAGCAGCCCCTTTCGCCTACATACGGCGCAAATTCATGTCCCTAAAATCCCGAACACCGGAGTGACGCGCGTTATGGCACGCCAATTCATTTATCATATGGCCGGCCTGAACAAGGCATATGGAACCAAGAAGGTTCTTGAAAACATTCATCTTTCTTTCTACCCCGATGCCAAGATCGGTATCCTCGGGCCGAACGGCGCCGGTAAGTCGACGATCCTCAAGATCATGGCCGGTATGGACAGAGAATATACGGGCGAGGCCTGGCTGGCCGAAGGCGCAACAGTTGGTTATCTCGCGCAGGAGCCCGTTCTCGATCCGACGAAGGATGTGATGGGCAACGTCATGGACGGGGTTGCCGACAAGAAGGCCATTCTCGACCGCTATAATGAAGTCATGATGAATTACTCCGACGAGACCGCCGACGAGGGCGCGAAGTTGCAGGATATCATCGACTCCAAGAACCTCTGGGACCTGGAATCGCAGGTCGAGATGGYCATGGAAGCATTGCGCTGCCCGCCTGGCGACAGCGAGGTAACCAACCTTTCTGGTGGTGAACGCCGCCGCGTGGCTCTATGCCGTCTACTGCTGTCGCAGCCGGACCTTCTGCTCCTCGACGAGCCAACCAACCATCTGGATGCGGAAACCACGGCGTGGCTGGAAAAGCACCTGCGCGAATACAAGGGTTCGGTACTGCTGATCACCCACGATCGCTACTTCCTCGACAATGTTACCGGGTGGATTCTCGAACTCGATCGTGGTCGCGGTATTCCTTATGAAGGCAACTATTCGGCCTATCTCGGTGCCAAGGCCAAGCGCATGCAGCAGGAAGGCCGCGAAGACGACTCGCGCCAGAAAGCATTGGAGCGCGAGCGCGAATGGATTTCGGCGAGCCCCAAGGCGCGTCAGGCCAAGTCCAAGGCGCGTATCAAGGCCTATGACGCCTTGGTGGATGCGGCCAACGATCAGCGGCCAGGCGACGCACAGATTCTCATTCCGGCAGGCGAGCGCCTTGGTCAGGTGGTGATTGAAGCGGAAGGTCTCACGAAATCCTTCGGGGATCGACTGCTCATCGAAAACCTTACATTCAAGCTGCCGCCCGGCGGCATTGTCGGCATTATCGGCCCCAACGGTGCAGKCAAAACCACCCTGTTCAAGATGATCACCGGCCAGGAAAAACCGGATTCTGGATCCATCCGCATCGGTGAAACAGTGCATCTTGGCTATGTCGATCAGAGCCGCGATCATTTGAAGGCTGATAAGAACGTCTGGGAAGAAATTTCGGGCGGCAATGRAATCATCAAGCTCGGCAAGCACGAGATGAACTCACGTGCCTATGTCTCGGCGTTCAACTTCAAGGGCGGCGATCAGCAGCAAAAGGTCGGCAATCTCTCCGGCGGTCAGCGCAACCGCGTGCATCTCGCCAAGATGCTGCAGGCTGGTGGCAATGTTCTTCTGCTCGATGAGCCTACCAACGATCTCGACACCGAAACGCTGGCGGCGCTTGAGGACGCGCTGGAAAAATATGCAGGCTGCGCCGTGATCATCAGCCATGATCGCATGTTCCTGGACCGGCTGGCGACGCATATTCTCGCATTCGAWGGCGACAGCCATGTGGAATGGTTCGAAGGCAATTTCGAGGACTACGAGAACGACAAGATCCGCCGCCTTGGTCCCGATAGCGTCAATCCAAAGCGTCCGAGCTACAAGCCGCTAACTCGATAACGGTAATGGGAGGCGGAGACGTTCTCCCATCACCATTTTTGACGAACCCATCAGGCTTATTTGCTGGTTTTCGTGGCCTGATTTTCTAGTATCCGGGAAGTCTCATGGAGTGGCGCAATGACTGACCTGTTTGAAACCAGAACCGAGATATTCCCTTCACGCAAGCTTAGCGGGCGGGTAAGTGGGTTGTTCGAAGCTCTCGCAGGCGACTTTGTCACGACGCCTGCAGCTTCTCTTGATCTCACATTCGACGGGATCGTTGGCGATTTTCATGCTGGTCCAACGCGCAAGTCCGGCGGCCGTGAGCCCTGGTATCCGCGCGGCACGGAAATGCGCAACGAGCGCCAGCTTTCCATTCTCGCATCGGACGAACTGGCGGATGTCGCTGCTGGCATGGGATTGTCTGATCTGAAGGCTGAATGGATCGGCGGCAACATGGTCATTGACGGTATTCCGGCGCTTTCGATGCTGCCGCCACGGACGCTGATGTTCTTCGAGGGAGGCGTCACTTTGAGGGTGGACGGGCAGAATGCCCCCTGCAAGGTAGCGGGGCGCTCCATCGGCGAACATGCAGACACAGAAGATCACACGACGACAGCGCTCGATTTCGTCCGGGTCTCGAAGCGCTTGCGTGGCATTGTCGCGTGGGTCGAGAAACCGGGCACCATTCGCGCCGGTGAAAAAGTCGATGTGCGGATTCCTGAGCAATGGATTTATCAGGTCTGAGGGTTGCGCCGAGGGATTTTCTATGGCGAATGGACTGAAGGTCCGGTGCCTGCTTTTTGCGGGAGAATCGGGAAGCCGGTGTGACTCCGGCACGTGCCCAACGCTGTAAAGGGGATGGGCCGCGCAGATGCCACGGATATACCGGAAGGCGCGCGGTTCAGACGAACCTCAGTCAGAAGACCGGCCGGACCTCATAGCTCAAACCGCGCGGACGGCGGGGAGAGTTTCCAAGCGTTGTTGGGAGCAAACAATGCAGAATGTTTCGTATCGTCCGGTCACCGCCGATCGCTTTTCCGATGATGAACGCRCAGCGGTCTATAAAGCCATCTATACGAGGCGCGATGTGCGCGACCAGTTTCTCCCGAAACCGGTGCCCGACGACATCCTGATGCGTCTTCTGGACGCTGCGCACCACGCGCCGTCGGTCGGATTCATGCAGCCGTGGAACTTTATTGTCATTCGGGACGAAGCGCGAAAGGTGGAGATACATCGCGCCTTCACCCGCGCCAACGAGGAAGCGAAGTTGCTGTTCAGCGACGAACGGCAAGCGCTTTATGCTTCGCTGAAGCTCGAAGGCATTCTCAAGGCACCGATCAACCTGTGCATCACCTGCGACCGCACGCGCGGCGGCAAGGTGGTGCTTGGGCGCACGCATAATCACCAGATGGATCTCTACAGTACCGTCTGCGCTGTGCAAAATCTTTGGCTCGCGGCTCGGGCCGAGGGCATCGGTGTCGGCTGGGTCAGCATTTACCACGATCAGGATATGCGCCGTATCCTCAGCATTCCGGAGCATGCCGAGATCATAGCCTACCTCTGTATCGGTTATGTTGATGAACTCTACGACATGCCGGAACTGCAAAGCCGTGGCTGGGCCAAAAGATTACCTCTGGAGGACCTGATTTTCCAAGATCAATGGCAGGACACGATCAGTATCAGCTCGGATCTTCCTCATCAGGGTCCAGCAGACGCGTCGCCCGCCACTCCGTCAACTTCCGATTGATGGCATCTAGCACGAAGAATCGCGCACTCTCCTTGTCATACCCTTCATCGCGCAGGGCGTCATAGTCCGTGTGCTGGTGGCGGACATGCGCCACGGCAGCAAGCCACACCGCAATGGGAGGGGGCAATGACCGCATGTGCGGCGCGCCAGCAGCAGCCCTTATCGGCTCCGAATCCGAATAGGGCACCGCCGGGAGAAGCAGCGTCAGCGCCTTGTTGATCGCGCGCTGGCGGTTTGTTCCTGTGCTCATGCAGGTTCCTTGCGTGATTCTTGGTCGTATTTCAAACGCGGCAAAATTTGTCGTCAACGGCAAAAACAACTTGCCAAAATTTGATTTCTCACATAAACATATCTTTATGTCTTTTGAGGTGAATAATGGACAAGCGTAATCTCAATCTTGATCTGATGGTCGATACGCTGAAAGCAGCGGCCGAGCCAAGCCGTTTGCGTATTCTGGCGCTCTTGTCGCGCGGCGACCTGACAGTTTCGGACCTTACGACTATTCTCGGTCAGTCACAGCCACGTGTGTCACGCCACCTCAAGCTCCTGTTTGAAGCAAGCCTCATCAACCGTTATCAGGAAGGTTCCTGGGCTTATTTCCGTTTGGCAGAATCGCTGATCGTCGGCGACATCGCCCGCTCTCTTCTGGATCGTCTGGACAACGCCGATACGCTGTTGGAGCGTGATCTTGAACGCCTTTCCTCGGTGAAGCTGCAGCGTCGTGAGCGTGCAGCTGCCTATTTCAGCGCCAATGCCACCAGCTGGGACGCGATCCGTTCATTGCATGTTCCGGATGGCGCTGTAGAAGACGCACTGATCAAAATTGTCGGTCGCAAGCCCTTCCAGGCCATGCTCGACGTTGGGACTGGCACAGGCCGCCTTCTGGAGCTTTTTGCGCCGCTTTATGTGCGCGGTGTCGGCATCGACATTAATCGCGACATGCTGACTATTGCCCGTTCAAATCTCGACCGCGACGGGATTACCAACGCACAGGTTCGCCATGGCGACGTCTACTCGCTCCCGGTCGATCGGGAGTCTTTCGATTTCGTGACGATTCACCAGGTCCTGCACTTTCTCGATAATCCGGCGGAAGCAATCCGCGAAGCGGCGCGCGCGTTGCGGGCAGGCGGGCGAATGTTGATCGTCGATTTTGCCCCGCATGAGCTTGAGTTCCTGCGCGACAATCATGCGCATGTGCGTCTTGGGTTCAATGACGGGCAGATGCGTGACTGGCTGACCGAGGCTGGATTGATGCTCGAAGAGAGCCGCGATCTAGAACCGAAGGGCGATGACAAACTGACCGTCAAATTGTGGCTGGCACGCGACCCGCGCTTGCTGATCGCCGATCCCGATTCAACCTCCCGCATAACGGAGAGCGTATAATGAGTTTTTTCCGCCAGTCCCGCCGTTCGGATATTGGGTCAAATATCCGTGTTTCATTTGAGTTTTTCCCGCCGAAGACGGAAGTCATGGAAGAACGGCTTTGGGAAACGGTGACGCGCCTTGCGCCGCTCAATCCTGAATTCGTATCGGTGACTTACGGTGCCGGCGGCACCACCCGGGAACGTACTGCCCGTACAATCAAGCGGATTTTGACTGAAACCGACGTCAATGCCGCCGCCCATCTGACCTGCGTCGATGCGACTAAGGAAGAGGTGGATACGGTTGTGCGCGAGTTTGCGGCCATGGGCGTCAAGCGCTTTGTGGCGTTGCGCGGCGATCCGGCCGGCGGCGTTGGTGCGCACTACAAACCAACTCCAGGTGGCTATGAGAACGGCGCCGAGCTGGTTGCTGGGCTCAAAGCCTTCGCGGACTTCGACATCTCCGTCTCCGCGTATCCGGAAAAGCATCCAGAAAGTCCAGATTTTGCCACGGATATCGACATGCTGAAGCGCAAGGTCGACAATGGCGCGACGCGGGCGATCACGCAGTTCTTTTTCGAGAACGATCTTTATGAACG
>NZ_JBFUMG010000293.1:0-5541 GCF_054049495.1 Phyllobacterium sp. P5_D12
TCCACCTTGTGCGGAGCCGGCCGACGCACAGGCGCCGGTATGACAACAGGTTCAGGGTCCGGCTCTAGCTCCTTGTTTTCCGGACGGAAAACCGGTTCCGACTTTTCCTGGAACTGCTCTATCGGCTCGGGTTTGGATCTTGCAGTGACGATTGGAATTTCCGGCTCGGCACGGGCTGGCTTTTCAATCAGCGGCAAAGATTCTTCGCGCTGTGGCGTAGTTTGTTCGGCGGCATCGACGCGGCGGTTCAGCTCTGCCTTGATCGCGGCCATGTCGGCGCGCATGCGATTGACCGCATCCTGCTCGGCTTCTTCGGAACTGAGGTCCTCGGGAATATCACTCAATGATGGTTGTGAGATTTCGCTGCCGGCTGCCAGGCGTAAAGCGCGCATGCGGTGATAGTGATCGAGATTGTCTTCGCCGCGAATGGATGTGATTAAGGGTTCGGGATCAACATGAGTCTCTCCCGCCGGTTCCGGCTGACTGGCAAACGAGAGAAGCGAGCGCCGCGGCCGCTTTGCCGTCTCGTTTTCACGATTACTCATTCCCACTTCAACTCCACGATCGCCCAACCAACGCGATTCAATTGCGGCACCACATCCACAGTTAATTCAACCTAAAGTTCTATGGAAAATAAAACGTTAATTATCAGCACCCATATGTCTGCAAGCTAACCTTGCCCTGGATGTCGTCTATACCACGTTTCGAAACGGCAAATACAAGCCGTTAAGTCTTTTGATGTAGAAATCCGGCGAATTCACGCTTGAGACAGTGCTTTCCCCGCAGCTTTGATTCAGGCATATCCGGCAGGACATGGAATTGGTTGCACGTCATCTGAAAGCCAATGCGGGGCTTATCCGCGACTATTTCTCCGTGATCAGTGGATCGGCGGGGCGGCTCGTCATTTCGCTCGCCTATTTCGTGGCCCTTGCCAATACACTTTCGATTGCGGAGTTCGGTCTGTTTGCCACGGCATCAGCAACCGGTGTCGTGCTATCACGCCTCGTCTCCTTCGGCTTTGTTTCACCGCTTTACCGGATTTCCACCGTGAAACCGCAATTGATTGGCGCCTATACGGGCGGCTTTCTCGCGGCGGTGGTTGTATCATTGCCGATCTTCATTCTTGCAGCCTATCTGATGCATCTGGTCTTCTTCGGTGCAGATCTCGCGCTTGGCACCTTTGCAGTGATCGTTGCAGCGGAAGCATTGCTTTGGCGGTCGCTTGAAGTTGTGGTCATCGTCAATAACGGCATGAACAGGTTCGGCCGGGCAGCATTGCTGGTCATTATCGGTACGGCATTGCGGGCAGCAGCGGCAGTGCTGTTCGCGTTCTCAAGCGTGACCAACCTCGCAATATGGAGCTGGTGGTATGCGGGGGCGAACGGCGTTGCGCTTCTTGTCGCAATCATCTTCTTCTACCCGCGTGTGCGGCTGCGGCTTATTCCCAAACTCTACCGCCGCAGGCTGGCGGATTCCTTTGCCGTCACAGGTGCCGAGGTACTCTTCTACGTCCAGTCCGAAATGGACAAGCTGCTGGTGCTTGCAGTCGGCGGACCACAAACGGCGGGTGTCTATGCGATCATCATGCGGCTCGTCGATCTGACCGCCCTCCCCGTCCGCTCATTCAACATGATGCTGGTACAAAAGTTGATGCGAACACCGGACATGCTGAAATCGCTCAAAATTCGGGGCGGCCTGGAGCTTGGAGTATTTTTGGTTTCGACACTCGGTCTGGCGGCGCTTGCACTCTTCCTTGCCATTTTCCCGCGAGCGCTTGGAGCGAATGTTGCCTCGGTCGTTTCGCTGTTGCCCTTGGTCCTGCTCGTGCCCGGACTGCGCAATCTCATCGAATATCAGGCGGAAATCCTTTATGCGCGCGGCCAATCTGGCCTGCGTGCGCTCAATCTCGCCTTGCTCGGCATCGCCAAGGCTGCACTGCTTTCGTGGATTCTTGTCGTGTTTCTCGATACCCACGATTGGATGATCTGGCTGAATGCCATGTTCGCCGTGCTTTATCTGCTATCGGCATATCTGACCTATCGAGCCATCAAGAAGCCGGCCCGACGCGTCTGAGAATTGACCCTGATGGGTATCTGATGCGACTTTCTGCGCTTCCGGTGCTCATGGACGAAAATGTCCACTGCGCTCCGGTTCTCGAAAGCCCCACCATATCCCTCATCAGGATCAATTCTTCCAGAGACCTTCTACGTCAGTAATTTCCGGATGCGGGCCGTATCGTCGCCGATGAAGGATTGCATGCCGATCGCGACCTGTTCCGGTGTCATCGCTTCAACGAAGGCAAGGAACTCCGCGTCCGTTGGCGCAGGCGCAAACCAGTAGACCCGGCAGAATTCGGCGGCGTCATGATAGTGCCCTTCGGCCATGAGCACTTCATCAGCATAGCGGCCATAGATCATGCATTCGGAAAACCGCCGCGACCGCCCGATCGCCGCGATCCAATGGCGCCCGGTAACCTTTTCGATGTGGTCGCACATGGTCAAAAGGGCGTCCCGCCGCCAAGCGATCAACGTGCCGATATAGTCGTGCCCAGCAGGGCTCACGGGGACGAGCCCGAGTACCTGTCCTGCGTGTTCGGACCAGATGCGCTGGTCGCCTGGTACAGGACGCACCAGGTCGCCATCGCGGCGGAACAGGCGCAAATCGCTGCCCCGCCAGACCGAGGTACAATCGAAGGATTTCAGGAAAGCGACATCGGAATCGATGTAGAAGAAAGCATCTTCATCCGTGTGTGCTGCAATGGCGATACGGCGAAACTGCTGCACGTGCCAGCCGCGCAAGGGCATCGTTCTTGGCGATAGCCAAATGCGGCGGCGACCAAAATTGCTCGGATCGGGAAACGGCCTGATCCAGCGGGGCAATAGATCGTTCTCATCGATCACCACACGACGCGGGTTTTCCAGCTGCTTGAACAGTGCAACGTCGCGGTGCTCGACCAAAATATAGTGTCTGGTGTAGCCGGTGACGAAACGATCAATTGTTTCGCAGAGCAATCTGCAGCGCTCAAAATCGGGCGCATAACTCGCGGTAACAAGTGCCGTTTTCGTCATGCCCCCCCGCCGACTTTGAATTTCGCCCGCATGACGCGTAGCAGAAAAAGTGGATTGCCGACAATGTACCGGTACCACAACCGGCCAGGTTCTTGCGCAAGGCGATAAAGCCATTCAAAGCGCAGCTTCTGCACGGTCAAGGGAGCCCGTGGCACCGTGCCAGCCATGAAATCAAACAGCGCACCAACGCCAAAGGCCAAGGTGCAATGTTCGGCCGTCAAGTTCTTCGCCATGAACATCTCCTGCCGCGGTACACCCATGGCGACGAGCAGGATATGCGGATGATATTCTTTCAGGACACGCAGAATGTATGGCTGATGCTCGCTTTTAAAGAAGCCGTCACTGATCACGCGGATTTCGTGCTGGGGCGTAAGTTGCCTGAAGCTCTCCGCAGCCTTTTCGACCACTTCACGGCGCGCACCGATGAGGCCAACGCGCAGAGAGCTGGTTTCTGCCGCAAGGAGTGCGGGCGTAAAATCCGTACCGTTGAGATTCGCCGGAAAAGGTGCGCCATGCAGGAGTTTCGAGGCGATATCGACCCCGAAGCCATCGGGAAGAACGAGGAATTGGTTCAAAGCCTGACGGAAATCAACATTCTCCTGCGCGAGATTAGCGTTGTGAGCATTGAGCCAAGTGACCAGGGCAAAGCGCTGCTGCGCTATACGCTCCCGCATGACTTCGATGGCATCCACCCAAGACAACGCCACAACTTCTACGCCGAGAATCGAACGATGTGGAATACCTGTTTCGCCCGAACTCATGCGGCTTCACGCCCATTTGCAATCCGGGTTTCAAGCCGGTCCAGCCCCAATCTTATCTGCTGGTCGAAGCGTACCAACTGCGCGGCGCGGAAGGCGTCCCCCTCACGTATCAAATCCTCACCTGCGCGCGCACGGGCCACCATGGCGTTTACCGCCTTGGCAAAGCCGACGGGATCATCGGCGACAATGCAATTATCCGKAATATCTTCGATGCCCCGTACAGAAAGCGCGGTGGCGACGCTAGGCAGACCCAATTCGAATGTTTCGATCGTCTTGAGCTGGACGCCGCTTCCGGCGCGGCTGATCAACGGAATCACGGCACAGCCGCAGACGAAATCCGTCGCGTCGGCCACACGACCGGCGAAGGTAACATCAGGCCATGCAGCTTTGAGATCGGCTGGGGTACTTCCGGCGATGGTCACGCCGATGTCCTTGTCGAGATGCGGTACAACCTCACGCAGGAACCATTCAAGACCAATGCGGTTCGGCTGCCAGGTCCAGGTTCCTATCAAGCCTAGGTCGCGTACTATTTCACGTCCTTTGCTTTTCGCCGCATCGGCGCCGGTCACGAGCGGAAGTGCCGCGGCACGTCCGGTTCCGGATAGACCCAGCGCATCGATATCGTCATCGGCCAACGTGAAGACGAACGACGCCTTGCTGCACAACCGCTTCTCAAGACCCATCAGAAGCCGGGACTCCCGGCCGAACAGATACTTCTGTACGGGGCTGGTTGCCGCTTCGGCATTCTCGCGCGCCGAGCGATGTTCGACATTGTGTGCGATGAAGATTTGCGGCTTGTCATCAAAACAGTCCTCGAATGCCCCGGGCAGTGGCACGCCGTTGAGCACGTAAGCGTCGAAAGGCTCTATTGAGGCGATCGCGGCACGGAACGCTTCCTTGGTGACGACGCGCAGCTTGACCGACGAGACCGTGAGACCCGAAATCATTGCCTTGCCGAACCAACGCAACTTTTGCGCAAAGTTCGCTGTGTCGTTGCGCACGTCCACTTCACCGAGGACGATTGTGTTATCCGGATCGAGCGGCTTGCTCCCGGGCCAGACAAATCCGATCACGGTGACGCGAGCGCCGGCACGTACAAGGCCATCGATGATCGCTTTGTTGGCAATCTCATAGCCGGTCGTCGGCTTACCATCCGGTACCAGCGATGTTACGAACAGCAAATGCAAAGGCTTGATGCTCTCCACGACGATTTAATTCTCAATATTTGATTTGATCGCAGAATGTAATGAAATGTTGAATAAGCGACTCTTATAAGTTGTAACCATGGATAACGGATAAATACTCCGGCGATGAATCTCGATCTCCCAGAAAATATCGGCGTCGTGGCACAATCACCCGGCCTCAAGCCGGAAACGATTGACATCGTCGTGACGCTGCCGACGTTCAAACGTCCGGAACATCTATTGAAAACCTTGGCGTCGCTTAAAGCCCAGGTGACCACACGGCGCTTTGCCATCGTCGTCATGGAGAACGAGGCCGAAAAACGTGAGGGAGCGGAAGCAGCAAAACCGCTGTTCGAGAGTGGCGAACTTCCGGGCCTGCTGATCATCGCGCATGATCGCGGCAATTGTAATGCCTACAATGCAGGATGGTTGACCGCGCTGAAGGCCTTTCCAAATTTCACGTCACTGCTGGTTATCGACGATGATGAAGTCGCCGATCCGAATTGGCTGGAGAACATGTGCAAGACG
>NZ_JBFUMG010000294.1:0-5518 GCF_054049495.1 Phyllobacterium sp. P5_D12
GCGTTGAGCGGTTCCCTGTCTCATTGCGCTTCCTGAAAACGGCTGCACAGCCAACGCCGGAAACGTTGCGGGTTTCGACGGCCAGCGGCTCTCACACTGTCTCGGTGCAGACGACGCCGGACGGATTGAAACTTGGTTTGCCGGATCTCAAAGAGACCGAAGCAATTCCGGTCTTGTCGTCGGCCATCGAATTCATGACCGCGCAGTCCCGCGACATTGGGATTATCGAGATCGGCAATATGCCGGCATCTGACTTCCCGGTCGGCACATTTGACGGCGATCGCCTGTTGATCGATCCGCGATCATTCTGGCAATGGCCGGCACCATGGATTGCAAAGCCGGCTTATCCAAATCCCCAAGTGCATGTCTTGAGCAATGGACAATACCATCCGAAGCGGCCGCGAAAGCCGAGAGGCGTTGTCTACGACCGATATATTCCATGGCTCGACCAGAGCCTCTCCTTCCGGGTTGCTGATCCCAAGGCCGATCTCGAGCATTTCCATCGCTGGATGAACGACGAGCAGGTCAATGTGATCTGGGAGGATGGCGGTGACAGGCAGAAGCACGCGGCTATCCTCGAAGAGCGCCTAAGCGATCCGCACATGCTGGCGCTGATCGGCTGTTTCAACGGTGTGCCATTTGGATATTTCGAGGTTTACTGGGCCAAGGAGAACCGCCTCGGGCCCTATTATGATGCGCAGGACTATGATCGCGGCTGGCATGTCGCTATCGGCGAACCAGCCTATCGCGGCAAGCAATGGATCACTGCCTGGCTCCCGTCTTTGATGCATTTCATCTTTCTCGATGACCCGCGTACACAGCGCATCGTCGGCGAGCCGCGCGCCAGCCACGAGCAGCAGATCCGCAATCTTGACCGCTCGGGCTTTGCCAAGGTCAAGCACTTTGACTTCCCGCACAAGCGGGCATTGCTCGTGATGTTGACGCGGGAGCGTTTCTTCGACGATCGTTGCTGGGTTCCGGCATCATGACGGCGAAGCGGGCCTATTTTGCCCCTGATGATCTGAATGATCCGGCACTGACTCGTCTGATCTTCCGGCTTGGCATGCCTGCGGTTGCAGGCCTGTCGATCAATGCCGTCCATCACACGATCAATATGGTCTTCGTCGGCACGATCGGCAGTCATGAGATCGCGGCGATCACCGTTGTCCTGCCAATCCTGATGATGGTCGGAGCGATTGGCGAGGGGCTTGGCGTTGGCGTTGCCACCGCCGTCGGCCGTGCGCTCGGCGGCGGCGATCCGCAGCGGGCCAGCATCACGGCGTCAACGCTCGTCATGCTGGCGATACCGCTCGGGCTCGTGCTGACGGTTGCAATTCTCCTTTTCAAGCGTGAGCTGCTCGTCCTCTTTGGCACCAGCGAAGCCATCCTGCCATTAGCCGAGCACTATCTTGCGATCGTCGCCTTTTCGGTGACGCTGACCATGCTGCAGATACTTTCGGATTTTATCGCCATTTCAGAGGGCAACACGCGCTTCAGCATGTGGACGCTGATGGGCTGTTTCGCCCTCAACATCGTCCTCGATCCAATCATGATCTTCTGGTTCGATTTTGGGCTGGCGGGAGCGGCAGTCGCCACCATTATATCGCAGATTGCAGCGCTCGGTGCCTATTTCCTCTACTTCCGCAGGCGAATCGGGACCTTGCACGTAGCGGCACGGTTCATGGCACTCCGCGTTGATGTTCTCAGGCCGGTCCTTCTCATCGGATTGCCGGTAACGCTCACAAGCATGTTGAGCAGCATCAGCTTCGCTGTGCTTTTCACTTTCGCCGGATTCTACCGTGGGGACGACGGTATTGCCGGGGTGGGCATTGCAATGCGCGTCCTGACCCTCGGCATGCTGCCGATTGTTGGTCTCTCGCTCGGCGGGCAGGCGGTGTTGAGTTTCGCCAGCGGCTCGAAAAATCCCGCTCGGTTGCTCTCGGCATCTGGAACGCTGCTCGTGCTCACGTCGATGTTTGCCGTCATTTACGGTCTTGGCGCCATACTGCTGCGCTATCCCGTCGCCGCGATTTTCAMAAATGACATCCAAATCGCGGATATTGCGGCACAGACACTCGTCGTCACGCACATCCCGTTCGTCTTCTTCGGTACAAGGCAGATACTGCTGGTTCTCCTGCAGGCCCAAGGCCGGGCGCGTCTGGCGGGTTTTATCAGCGTTGCGCAGAATGGCTATTTCCTGCTGCCGCTGCTCTTCATCCTGCCACACTGGTTTGAGTTCGACGGAGTTCTGGTCAGCCTCTTTGTTGCGCCAGCGCTAACCGCACTCATGTCATTGGGCATCCTTGTCATGACCCTGCGCCAGCTCCGTGACCATTCGTCATCCAATCCGATCACCAGTTTCAACAGCATCGTGTCTGAGAGGGCCTCATGAACAAAGCCATGCCACCGCAAGAATTCAATGCCGAAATGCCGGACGATCTGTTTTCGCCAGTCGATAATGCTGCGTTCAATGCGGTTTCGCCGCCGATATTCCAGACCTCCCTGTTCACCTATGACACCTATGAGGCCATGGAGGATGTCTTTGCCGGGCGGTCCCGAAATTATATCTACTCGCGTGGCGACAATCCTACGGTGAGGGAGTTCGAATTGCTGACGGCCCGGCTGGAAGGTGCCGAGGACGGACGTGGTTTCTCCAGCGGCACCGCTGCGATAACAGCGACGATCTTGAGCCTTGTCGAAGCGGGCGACCGGGTTGTCGCGGTGCAACATCTCTACAATGATATCTACCGGCTTTTCGTCAAGCTGCTCGCCCGTTTTGGCGTCACTGTGGACTTTGTCGATCCGTCCAACCATGACGAAGTCCGTGCTGCCTTGCCCGGCGCGAAGCTGCTCTACCTGGAAAACCCGACCTCGATGGTTTTCGAATTGCAGGACATCGAAGCGTTGACGGCGATGGCGAAGGAATATGGCGTTACGACTGTGATCGACAATTCCTGGGCAACCCCGCTGTTCCAAAAGCCGATCCAGCATGGCGTCGATATCGTCATTCACGCTGCGTCGAAATATCTTGGTGGCCACAGCGATACGGTTGCCGGAGTGGTTATAGGTCCGCGTGATCTGATCGCCAAGATCAATAGCTCGACCTACCCGTACATCGGCGCAAAGCTCTCGCCCTTCGAGGCCTGGCTGCTCCTGCGCGGTATGCGGACACTGAAGGTGCGGCTGAAGGAACATATGCACAACGGGCTCGTGCTCGCCAAGCATCTTCAGCAACATCCGGACATTGCGCTCGTCCGTCATCCCGCCTTCTCCGATCATCCGGKCAAGAAGACGCTGACGGGCTTTTCCGGTCTGTTCGCCTTCGATCTAAGCCCCGATATTGATGTGGCGCGTTTCGTCAACGCGCTGCGCCATATCCGGCTTGGTGTCAGCTGGGGCGGACCGGAAACGCTTGTGGTTCCAGCAAAGGCTGCGCTGCAAATTCCTGATCGCATGACGTCCTTCGTTCGTTTCGGTGTCAATCCGCAAACCATACGTTTTGCGGTTGGTCTCGAGGAGCCAGAAGTGATCTGGAGCGACATCCAGCAAGCGCTGCATGGTGCACGTCTGTAGCATTGGGGCCACAGCCTCTTGCTGATTGGGCAGGGCGCGTCAAAAAAATCGGCATTTTACCGATCGCGCCTTGACTCACATAAGATGACAAATGTAGTCATCTTTAAACATGAGTACAGAACTCATGTAAATTATCAAGCAGAGTCAAGTTTTTACAAGGGGTGTGTCATGCGGGGATGCAGGGCAATGATTTGGACCGAAGCCAGTTCATCAAGGCGGCAGCGTCGTGCCCGATTGCTGGTGACGACGTCGATTGCCGGGTTGATGATGGCAAATATCGCAGTTGCCCAGGAAGCGCCCTCAATCCAGCTGAACACTATCGTCATCGATGGCGATACCAGCCCTGTTGGCCCTGACAAAGGCTATATCGCCAAGAATACGCTGACAGGCGCCAAGACCGACACGCCGATCCGTGAAATCCCCCAATCCATTTCTGTTGTTACCCGCGAGCAGATGGACGACCGGTTTTCGGAGCAGATCGAGGATACGATTGCCTACACTTCCGGCGTGACAGCCTCACCCTGGGGTGTTGATGACCGCTTCGATCAATTCCTGATCCGTGGCTTTGATATTGGCCCATACGCTGTTTATCGCGACGGCCTGCCGCAAAAGGCTATCGACTTCTCTGGTTTCAAAGCCGAGCCATACGGCCTGGAACGGGTGGAGGTGYTCAAGGGACCGGCTTCCGTCCTCTATGGCTCGAACGAGGTTGGCGGCATTGTCAACCTCGTGACCAAGCGGCCGACCCAGGACCCGCTTTACAGCGCATATGCCAGCTACGGATCCTTCAACACCTATGAGACGGGGATTGATTTGGGCGGTCCGCTCGACAAGGAAGGCGTGTGGACCTATCGCCTGACGGGTCTTTTCCGCGATGGGCAGACGCAAACGGATTTTTCAAAGAACAACCGGGTGTTCATAGCGCCCGCAATCACCTGGTCACCCAGCGCCGACACGTCGCTGACAATCCTCGCCAACTACCAGTGGGATGAACTGACGCCGAATACGTTCCTGCCTGTCGCCAATCCAGCCTTCCCGAACATTCCGAAATTCTCGCGCAGTTTCACCGCATCCGATCCGAATTTCGACCGGTTCGATGCAGACCACGGCTCCATCGGCTATGAGTTCGAGCACAGCTTTAACGACGAGTGGAAAGTCTGGCAGAACCTCCGCTACTCGCAGCAGGAAACCGATTACAGACATCTTTATTATTCCAGCATGATCGACGATGACACCATGAACCGCACGGCGTTCACGGTTGACGAAACGGCAACACTCTTCAGTGTCGATACGGGTGTTCAGTACGACTATGAGGGCAAACGCATCAAGAATACCCTGTTGATGGGCCTTTCATACGACCGCCAGACTGTTGATGGACAAAATGGCTTCGATACCGGACCGAACCTCGATATCAATGACCCCGTCTATGGCATCGATGTTCCCTCTCCTCCAATTTATCTCGATCGCCGTGAGACCGTCGATCAGGTCGGGCTCTACGCACAGACGCAGACCAAATTCGACGATCACTGGTTGCTTACTCTGGGTGGACGCCAGTCCTGGGTCGAAGACAAGACCTTTGACCGCTTGAGCAATTCAACCAGCGAGCAATCGGACAGTGCCTTCTCTGGAAGAGTAGGTCTCGGATACTTGTTCGATAATGGCCTGACGCCTTACGTCAGCTATTCCGAATCCTTCACGCCAACCATCGGTCAAAGCTTTGACGGACAGGCATTCTCGCCTTCCGAGGGCCAGCAATATGAAGCAGGCGTGAAGTACGAACCGGATTATTTCCCGGGAACTGTTACCGGTTCGGTTTTCGAGATCACCAAATCCAATGTGCTGACGCCGGATCCGGACGATCCCAACTTCCAGGTCCAGACCGGGGAAGTGCGGCACCGCGGCTTCGAACTCGAGACGGTCGTGAACCTCTTCCACGGCGTCAGCC
>NZ_JBFUMG010000295.1:0-5517 GCF_054049495.1 Phyllobacterium sp. P5_D12
ATGATGTCCACGCCGTCTCCTGGAAAGACAGAAAAATGCGGGTGGTTTTCAAAGAGACGGGCGGCGGCCTCGATGGTCTCGGCCTCAACGACKATGTAGCCGCAGAAGGGATTGACGGCGTCGGCGATGCCGTCCTTTGTCACGCGCGTCGTCTTGCCGACCATGCCGCCACGATCGGGTAACGATGCGGCGTTCCTCGCCTCCCAGTCCACCCACTGCTTGAACCCGAGGGTGTCGATCGCGTCCTGATCCGGCTTGGGCAGGCTGCGAAAGCGGGCGAGGTCTTCGGGCTTCATGGTGTAGACAGCGAGAAAACGGGGCATGCGGCGGGCTCTTCGTGCTGGCAGAATGGTATTCTAGCCTAGCCTCTCTACTGGCCGAAGTCACTCGGCATTCGCACCGGTTAGATGTCCGCCGCCCATCTGCATCAGATCGGGAAGTCCGCTTGCGCAAAGTGGCCTCAAGCGAGGGAACGATCTCGAACGTTGTACCCCTTTTGCTCATGGCAGTCTTCCAATCCGCTCCGCTCAATGTGATCGCTATGCAGATCATTGATGTTGGTTCCTAGCACCATCGACACTTGCTCATTCTGTTGAGTCGAAATCGTCCTCTCTGGCATTCAGCATCGTGACCAGTGTGGAGAGGCCGATGTCGAGCTGGTCCATTGTCGGCGCCGCCAGCGCCAGCCGGACAGCGTTGGGTGCATGGCCGGGCGTGACGGCGAAGGTTGTCGAGGACGTGAGCGCGATGTCGCGTTTGGCTGCAGCAGCGACGAAAGCCTGCGAGCGCCAGTGCGGCGGCAGTGTCAGCCACAAATGATAGCATTTGCCGTTGGTCTGAATTTCGAAACCCGCAAGACGTTCGATTGCCAGTTTCTGGCGCGCACGCGCATCGAGACGTTTCAGTCTCGTCAGTTCGGCAATGGTGCCGTCGCCCATCATGCGCTCCGCGGCGGCGAACGCAAATCCTGATGCAGTCCATCCGCCCGAACGCACGGAGGCCGTCACACTTTCGCGCAAACGCGGCGGCGGCACGATGAAGCCCAGCGTCAGGCCCGGCGCGACCTTCTTGGAGAGGCTGTCGACGACAATACAGGTGTCCGGCGCGAGTGCCGCGAGCGGCGGCGCGTCGTCGAGGAAACCGTAGACATTGTCCTCGATGACCGGTAGGCCGAGACCTTCGACAACGCGCAGGAGATCGGCCCGGCGCGCCGCATTCATCGTCATGCCCAACGGGTTCTGGACCGACGGTTGAATGTAGACGGCCGAAAGATGCGCCTCATGGTGCGCCTTTTGCACCGCGTCAGGCCGTACGCCGCCTTCGTCCATCCCCAGCGGCACCAGCACAATGCCGAGCCGGGCGGCGATGCCCTTGATGAAGGGGTAGGTCAGCGCCTCCACACCGCAGCGACCGCCTGTCGGAACGACTGCGGCGAGCGCCGCGGCTATGCTCTGCCGGCCGTTGCCGGTGAACACGAGCTGTTCGGGGGCGGGGGACCAAGCGCCCTGCGACAGGTATGCGGCCGCGATGCTGCGTATTGCCGGTGTTCCGACGCTGGTGGCCTGTCGCAAGGCGCCATCGAGCGCGGCAGGCTGCTCCATGCCTTTCAGGGCTTTCGCGACGATTGCGGTCTGGTTGGGGGGCATCGGATAGTTGAACTCAAGGTCGATGCGGACGGTGCGCGGTTCAGCCAGCGCTGCCGCGCCGCGCCTGGCATCGCCGGAGATGAAGGTGCCCCTGCCGACTTCGCCGACGACGAGACCGCGGCGCAACAGCTCCGTGTAGACGCGGCTTGCTGTGGAGACGGCGATCTTACGCTCATAGGCAAAGCTGCGCTGGGGAGGCAGGCGGTCGCCCGGCCTGAGCGTGCCGTTGGCAATTTCCGCGGCGATCGTGTCAGCCAGCCCCAGATATTCGGATTTCGCCATTATATTGCTCCGAGTACAATGTTTCAATTGCACCGAGGACGGTATCGGAACATATTGTCTGCGYCAACCGGATTGCACCGGAATTGTTAAGGTCTGCGGAACAAGGCAGCGGCCGCGCTGAACAAGCGCTGGTGCCGACGGCGCAGTATTGCCGCAGCGCAACATCTGGAGGTCAAAATGTTTGCAACCCTTTCAACCACCCCCACGCGTTTGACAAAGCGCCCGGTAACACCACTTCGGATTTTCAGCGCCTGCTGGGAGAACATCGCCCGTATAGCACCCATCGCGCGGCGATTGCGCACCTTCGCGAGCTTGACAACAGCGCCCTGCGGGACATCGGTCTGACGCATTCGCAGATCGACGCGGCTGTGCACGGCTTCATGACTGATCCTGAACGGGCGAGGATATAATGACCTCCCCTGTTACGCTGGAGCTCACGGCCGCCACAATCCTCGTCGCCTTTGCTGGCGTGTTCCTGATCAGCTTCATGCGAGGCGCCTTCGGTGGCGGATTTGCCATTGTCGGCATTCCGCTGCTGTCGATCGTCATGGACCCGGTCACCGCCGGCGGACTGCTCGCGCCCCTGTTCATCGCAATGGATCTGTTCGCGCTGCGCTACTGGAAGCCCTCGACCTGGTCGCGGCCGGACCTTGTGCTGCTGGTGCCGGGGCTCGTTGTCGGCATCGGTTTCGGCTACGGGTTGTTCCGCTTTCTCGACCACCGGGCCATCGCGATCCTGATGGCGGTGATCACCCTCGTATTTGTCGGCCTGTGGTTTTTCAGGGGCGGCGAGGTAACCACTCGCCCGCGTTCGACGCCGAAGGCGATCGCTGCCGGTCTCGGCTCGGGAGTGACCACGATGGTGGCGCATTCAGGCGGACCGCCGCTGGCGATGTATCTCTTGCCACTCGGCCTGAGCAAGGAAATCTACGCGGGAACAACGAGCATGTTCTTTACCGTCGGCAATGCGACCAAAGCGGTGCCGTGGCTGCTCCTGGTGCAGCCGACTGCCACTGTCTGGGCGCTGATGGCAGTTTGCCTCCTGGCTATCCCCAGCGGCGTCTGGCTGGGTTGGCGCCTCGACGGAAGGTTGGACCAACGCCAGACTTATCGCGCCTGCTATGGATTGCTGGTCCTGGTGGCGATGAAACTGTTGTGGGACGGCCTATCCGGCTATTTCGGGTGAATTAGCTGCAAAAGTCGCGTCTGAGGTTGTGACGGCGGATCTTGGCAACAAGGATGATCTCGCCAATGTCGAGAAGGTGCTTCGGACCGACGCAAGCATCCTATCTCGCCACCCCGGTAATTTTCTACCGTAGTCACGCAACACGACAGCAAATTGTTGACGGCGGATACAAAGGTGGATCGCAAGACCAGAGCAGCCCCATTTTGAAAAATTGCGATATTACCTTGAAAAGTGGTGCCCCCTGCCGGAATCGAACCAGCACTCCTTTCGGAACCTGATTTTGAGTCAGGCGCGTCTACCAATTCCGCCAAGGGGGCCGCAAGAGCGTCGGACATGGGTGAACCCACGACCGTGAAAAGCCAAATACATGCAGAGCCACCCTCCGGTCAACAGCAATAAGATGATTTCTTAAATGTAACACAGTCGTGTGTTGCGCTGCCCGCGCGAGATAAATAGAGGCGAATGGCCAGGACGACAGCCTTGGCAAAAATTGAGCGAAACGATTCCATTTGGCTGCGGTTTGCTCTAAAGATCACCCGACTTTTCAAAACCAGCCTCCCCCACAGGAACCGACTTGATGCTGCGCAGACTATACGATTGGACCATGTCTCTGGCTGCGCGCAAATCAGCGGAAGTCTGGCTTGCCGTCATCGCATTCATTGAAAGCTCGGTATTCCTTGTCCCCGCCGATGTGCTGTTCCTGCCAATGGCACTGGCGCGTCCGCAGCGCGCCTACCGCTATGCGCTGGTGGCAACCGTCGCGTCTGTCCTCGGCGGCATAGCGGGCTGGCTGCTCGGCTACTATGCCTATGAAACATTGGCGAAGCCGATCCTTGAAATGTATGGCAAGCTCGATGCCTTCGAACAATTGCGCGGTTCGACCAGCGCCGATGCGATCCTGCTCCTGCTCGTCACATCGGGCCTTGCCCACCTGCCGCCGATCAAGGTCGTGACGATCCTTTCCGGAGCGGCCGGGATCAATATCTGGCTGTTCATCATCTCGGCGGTGCTTGCGCGCGGGGCGCGCTTTTTCTTCCTTGCCTGGCTTTTGCGGCGCTATGGCGAACCCATTCGCCACTTCATCGAAAAACGGCTTGGCCTGATTGCAGGCGCAGCAGCGCTTGTCCTGATTTTGCTCTATGCGGTGTTCCATTACACCCAGTTGTGAACCGATCGCGTAAATAAGGACGTCAAGATATTATGACTGCTACAAACAATCCCATCCATTTCAGGACGGCTGTATTTCTCCTCCTCGCAATGATTTTCACGGTCGGCTCCGCGCTCGGTTTTCAATATATCGGCGGCTATCTGCCCTGCAAATTGTGCCTGGAACAGCGCTTTCCCTATTATGCCGGCATTCCGCTGATGGCATTGGCTGTTGTCTCGTCCAGCCTGAAATGGCCAGCAAGCCTTACACGTCTCCTGCTGGCACTTGGCGGGCTCCTCATGCTCATTGGCCTCGGCCTTGCCATCTTCCACGCCGGCGTTGAATGGAAGTTCTGGGCCGGACCGACGGATTGCACCGCAGTGTCCATGTCGATCACCACCGATGCGGGTAATCTTCTGAAGGATATGAACGCCATTCACCCGCCCGCATGCGATACGGCCGCGCTGCGCGTACTTGGCCTGTCCTTTGCCGGCTGGAATGCGATCGCCAGTTTGATCTTGGTGATCGTCGCTTTCCGGGGCGCAGCTAGGCCTGTCTAGCTGGTCTTTTCCCTTAGTCCAGGCGCAACGCAAAAAACCCTCTGAGAATTCAGCCTGATGGGTCAGCTGGTGTGGTTTTCGAGAACCGTAGCGCAGCGAATTTTTGGGTTGGTGAGCGACGGAAGCGCAGAAAACCGCATCAGATGGCCATCGGAGTGGATTGGCAGAGGTCTCAGGGTTCCAGCTCGACATCCCAGTACAGATAATCCATCCAGCTTTCGTGCAGATGGTTTGGCGGAAACAGCCGACCGTTATTGTGCAAATCATGCACTGTCGGCTCATAGGGCCTTTGCCGCGGCCACATTTTGGCACGGTTGGGCATCAGACCGCCTTTGCGAAGATTGCAAGGTGAACAGGCCGCCACGACATTCTCCCAAATCGTCTCGCCGCCGGCACAGCGCGGGATGACGTGATCGAAGGTCAAATCTTCTTCAGAGCCGCAATACTGGCATTCGAACCTGTCGCGCAGGAACACGTTGAATCGGGTAAAGGCAGGATTGCGCGAGGGTTTGATGTAAGTCTTGAGCGATACCACGCTGGGCAGCCGCATCGCGAAGGAGGGCGAGGAAACCTCGTGCTCGTATTCGGCGACGATGTTCACACGGTCAAGAAAAACCGCCTTGATCGCGTCCTGCCAGGACCAGAGCGACAAGGGGTAATAACTGAGCGGACGGTAGTCCGCATTGAGTACCAGAG
>NZ_JBFUMG010000296.1:0-5471 GCF_054049495.1 Phyllobacterium sp. P5_D12
AGCCATCGCCGCACTGGTCTCGTAAGGCCAACCAAATGTCCACCAGATCTCATATTTCGACTTGGTCTCTGTCGCATAGTCCGGCATCGAAGCGTTACGTGAAGGATGCAGCAAGACCGGTTTGCCGTGTTTCGCGCATACTTCAAAAATCTGGAAAAAGCGTTCCTCGTCGAGCGGCGCGCCGTTGACGTTGGAATGTATCTGTACACCGTTCGCGCCGAGCTCCGTAAACGAACGTTCCGCTTCGCGGGCCGCAGCCTCCGGCGTGTCCATCGGCAATGCCGCGACAAAGCCTGCGAACCGATCAGGGTATTTGCTGACTAGTTCGGCTTGGCCGTCATTGCCAATGCGCGCCAGGTCCAATGCCGTCTGGCCATCACCCATCGCTTCCAGCGGTGGCATTCCGAGTGAAATGATCTGCGTATAATTTTCGAATTCGTCCATTACCCGGAAACGCGTATCGAGATCATAGATGCATGGGACGCCTTGCATCCGCTTGCCGATGTCCTTGCCGGCGCCCTCAAGGGACTGAATGCGCTCCCAAAGAGCTTTCGGGAAGAAATGATTGAACGCGTCGATGTATTGCATAGGAAACTCCTCGATATGGTGGAGTCACACTAGAAACTCTGTTGGTTAGGGACTAATACCGTTTGCTTAAGCGTGTTATAAGTAACGCTTATAGCTCGGGAAACAGCATGAATCTTCGTCAGCTTCGGTACTTTATCACGGTCGCACGCCTCGGCAGTTTCACTGCGGCGGCCCGAATTCTCAACGTGTCCCAACCTGCGCTCGGATATCAATTGAAGCTTCTCGAGGATGAACTCGGCGTGATCTTGCTCCAACGGCACTCTCGTGGCGTGCGCACCACGGAAGCAGGGCGCACCCTGATTGAAACTGGAACCAGGGCATTGGAGGCCTTCGCGGAAGCAGAGCGCTCTGTCGCGCATTTTGGCAAACCCAACAGCAAGCGCATCTCATTGGGCGTTGCACCAACACCGGGCCGTGCCCTGCTGCCAGAACTGTTGCCGCTGGCGACGGGAGCCGGAGATGTTCTGCACATTGTTGTTCAGCAGGGGATGAGCGACGAACTCATCGACGCCATGACACGGGAAGAGCTGGATGCAGCGCTGTGCTACGACCCGCCAGATCTACCGCATATTCGCGTCGTTCCTCTCTATAAGGAATACCTCTACCTTGTCAGCTCGAACGGCGTGACGTCCAACACGGACAACACCGTGCCATTCGACAGGCTGTCGGAGTTTCCGCTGGTGCTTGATGGAAAGGTCCGACCGATCCGACGGCTGATTGATGAGATCRCCACAAGCCGACAGACAAAGCTAGACCTGATCGAGGTGGAACCTGCCAATGTGAAGCGCGAAATCATCATGCATCACGGCCGCAGCACCATCGTGCCATACGGCCTGTTTCTGGATGAGATCCGCGAACAGCGTGTCACAGCGCGCCGCATCACGGACCCTCAACTGGAGCGCACCGTCGCGCTTGTCCTTCACCAATCATTGTCCGCGAACACCGCCCACGTGCTTGAAGCGCTGATCCGCCCGCTTGTTATGCGAATTATTGAGGGCGGCGAACTCGGCTGGCGAAATCCAGACCTACCTCTAATATAAATCGCATATTATGAGAATATTCTGGACAGAGGAGCGATGTTTAACAGGGGCCTCGACCCTATTAAACGCGATATTTCTCCCCGCGCTTTCGTCCTTGTCCGACATCGAAGAATAACTCCTCCAATGGGATCTCACGGTCGATCAAACCTTGCTGATGAGCATAGCCAATAACGGTTTCGAGATTGTGCCGGTTGCGCTCGCCTAGGCCATAGGCCCAAGGATCGTCACCAAGAATGTCAATCTGCTCCTCCCAGGCCTCGCGATACCATGCCAGAGGCACAACACGCGGATTTTCCATCCTCTGTATGGCAAGGCGCTTGGCCTCGTTAAAGGCCTGAAACAGGTTGATCGGTACCCAGGGATGACGCTCAACAATTTCCGGTCGTATTCCCATGACATGCATGATCGGGAAAATACCGGTTCTTTTGTAGTACGAGATCTCGTCCTGCTTGTAGTCAGGGAAGAGACGCCCCACCCGCGGGTCTTTCTCAACGATGGCGTCTATCAGATCCGGATGCAGCAATGCATCGATCTCACCGTCGAGAAGCATGGTTTCAACAGATTTTTCATCAGGCAGGCGCGTCAACTTCAGGCCTGCGGGCGGTGTAAAATCAACATCCTCGTCGAGTTCGGCAAACCATTCGATCGATTGGTGGGGCACACCATATTCGCTTTCGAGAATGCCACGCAGCCACAACGTTGCTGTCACCAGATAATTCTTGACCCCCACACGCCTGCCAATCAGGTCCTTCGGTTCGCGAATGCCGCTCTTGCTGTTGACGAAGATAAAGCCATGCCGGAAGCGGCGGTGGAGGAAGACCGGGATTGCATTGAATGGCAGATCGCGGCCGCGGGCTGTGACGTAGGACGAAAGGGAAACCTCTGCGACATCAAATTCGCCATTTCGGAGAAAGCGCCAGTGGCGCGTCGTCGAATCCATTTCGGTTAGTATCGTCAGGTCTATGCCATCCGGCTTGACCTCCCCCTCCCGCAAAGCCCTAACGATCTCATAGTCACCACACGCCAGGGTCAACTCGACCTTTTTTGTCACTCTTTATCCTCCACAACTACATTTGTATCACCCGCTCCAAGCAGGTGTCATCTATGAATCGGTTCAACAGGTGTGGGTCGGTCCGCCTCACAGGATTAATAATTTTATCCCACATTACGAGATTTTTGTAAATTAGCGATTGACTGGAAATTCCACCTGACGATAAAAAAGAACGATGAAGCAGCGCGGCGATTTCGCCCGTCGCTTATCCGTTCAATTCACGTCGGCCACATATGAACGTTCCGGCGATAACATGAGTGACCTGACATGACAGATACAGATGTCCTTATTGTTGGCGCCGGCCCGGTAGGCCTTACCTTGGCCATCGATCTCGGCCAGCGCGGCGTGAAATGCACGCTTATCGAGCAAAAGGAAGCACCTCAGTTTCTGCCGAAAATGGAACGATGCAACGCGCGGACGATGGAAATTTTCCGCAGGATGGGCCTATCACAAAAGATACGAGCAGCGGGTCTGGACGCCAATGTACCCATGGACGTGTTTGTCGTTCTCGCAATGAACAAGCCCCCGCTGTTACAGCTGCCTTATCCATCTGTTGCGGAGTCACTTGAGCAGATAGCAAAAAGTCAGGATGCCAATCTGCCGCTCGAAGCCTATCAGCTCATCTCACAATACACGCTCGAACCTCTGCTGAAATCCGTAGCCGAAACGCTCCCGTCAGTGACCGTTCGCTATGGATGCGAATTCGTATCCTGCGAACAGGACGATGAGGGTGTGACGGCAAAAACTGTCGATCTTGGCGGCAACATCGAGCAAATACGCGCGAAATACCTCGTCGGCTGTGACGGAGGAGCCAGCCCGGTGCGCAAGCAGCTTGGAATCAAGCTGCGCGGCGAAGGCAATCTCCTGCACTTGCGCCAAGCACTCTACTACAGCGAAGACCTATATGATCGCATTCCAATCGCCGGCGGCCCGGGGAAAGGCCGTCATTATCACGTCGCCGACGGACAGGCGACTTTTCTGATCATGCAGGATTCCACCAAGCACTGGACGTTGCATGCCGTTGTTGAACGCGATGAAGACATGGCGCAGCAGTTCGAAAAGGCGGTTGGTGTGCCGGTCAACTACGAAATGCTTTACGTCGGTCAGTGGAAGCAGAACCTCTTGCTCGCGGATCGCTACGGTGCGGGAAGGATATTCCTCGCTGGCGACTCGGCTCATCTCGTCATCCCGACCGGGGGCCTTGGCATGAACACCGGCGTCGGCGATGCTGTCGATCTTGGTTGGAAACTCGCGGCTACCCTTCAAGGCTGGGGCGGTCCCAACCTGCTGCGTTCTTACGAAATCGAACGCCGACAAATCGGTGACCGAAACGTCGGCGCATCGCGCTACGCATCGCAAGGACGCCGCAAATGGCGTTCGCAATATCGCCCGGACATTGCTGACGACACACCGGAAGGCCAGCACACACGTGATAACCTGACCCGCGTTGCCGACATCGAACAGCGCAAGACCAATGAAATGATCGGGGCCGAACTTGGATACCGCTATGTCGGTTCGCCCGTCATTTGGGATGAACCCGGTGGCCCTGAGCATCTCTTCCGCGAATACAACCCTACCACTTGGCCCGGAGCCCGCTTGCCGCACATCTGGATTGGTGAAGGTGACGCAATTCAAGACCACATCGGCAAAGGCTATACATTGCTGCGGCTTGGCGGATCCTCGGCAGAAACAAGCGCCCTGCAGCAAGAGTTCAAATCGCTCAACGCACCTTTTGAAATCCTCGATATAACGGCCGGCAAAGCCCGTGATATCTATGGATACGATCTCCTTCTGGTGAGGCCAGACATGCACATCGTATGGCGTGGCAATCGCTTGCCGGAAGATATTGCAAGCTTGGCAGCCTTGGCCACAGGACATTGACATCAATTTGATGGAGTTGTGTTCCCTTTAACCCCGGTCTAAATCTCGGCCGTTGGTGAGCCACAAGGCTGATTCCGCTGCATCAGGGAGAAATCTTTGCAGAGTCACGAGCGTATGCTGGGAATTCTCGATCTCTTCGACAGCGACGAGAATTACGTGGCGCTGACTTTCGATGAAATACACGCTCGCGTCGGCTATACGCGCTCCACGCTCTATCGTTATCTGAAAGCGCTGACCGACGCCGGCCTCCTGTCCTCCCTGCCTGGCCTTGGCTATGTGCTCGGCTCGCGCATCATTGAACTCGATTACAAGATCAGGTCGGGCGATCCGCTAATCCGTGCAGCACGTCCCGTCATGGAAGAGCTCGCCAGCCGGTTTTCAGGCATTGCCCTGCTATGCCGGAAGTACCGCGAACATGTCCTGTGTATCCATCAGGAACGCGGCACTGAAACTTTGCAGAGTAATTACGATCGTGGACGCGTCCGCCCGCTGCTCMTTGGCGCTGCCTCGGTCGCGATCCTGGCCTATATTCCGGCGTATCAGTTAAGTAGGCTGTACAATCGAATTCCAGAGGAATTTGATGCGGCGGGCTTCGGCAAGTCGCTTGCTGAAGTCAAAGCAAACCTGAAAGTGCATCGCCAGCAGGGTTGGGTTGTGACGACCGGAGAAGTTACACCGGGAGTAGCTGGTATTGCGGCCCCCGTCTTCGATGGCGAGCATGACGTTCTCGGCAGTCTCAGTCTCACGGTGCGTGAGTCTCAGACGCCGGACAAGGTGCAGCGTATAGCCGAACAAGTCGTGCTTTGCTCGCGCATAATCTCCAACGCTGTGGCACAAAATTAGGAGGCAGTCGCCACCGTTATCGAGACGACTACCTTACCACCTCTCAAGCTGCCAGAAGCGTGCACTTC